>JAAYSU010000237.1 GCA_012523915.1 Clostridiales bacterium | reverse complement strand
TGTCAATGGCCAGTTGAGAATGAACACTTTTGGCCATGAAAAGTAGGCCACTAGATTATGGAATATGCTATCAATCCCCCTTTGACTGTATCAAACTCGGAGGAGCCAAGCGGTTACGCACTCGGTAACTGTCCCCACGCAGAGTAATTACATGAGCGTGATGTAAGAGGCGGTCAAGAACAGCAGCAGCGGTACTGGGGCTTGCAAACAGAGTACCCCATTCACTGAAGTCCAGATTACTGGTGACTATCAATGCTACATTTTCATAGGCCCTGCTGATCAACTGAAAAAGGTGATCGGAAGCTATCTTGCCTAAAGTAAGGTAGCCCACCTCATCTAGGATTATCAGATCATTACGTAAGAGGCTGCGGATGTATTTAGGAAGGCTATCATCAGCTAAGCAGGAGTACATTTTGTTAGCTAGCTCATCCATGGTTATAAACAAAGTGTTGTATCCGGCTTGAACTGCTTCAAGGCCTAGGGCTATTGCCAAATGGGACTTGCCCACACCTGGAGGGCCCAACAGAATCAAGTTCTCTCGTGCCTTTACAAACTCCAGGCTGGCAAGGTCCCAAATGGTCTGCTGGCTTACTGAGGTTTGAAACGAGAAATCGAAGTCTTGCAAAGTTCGCAGGGAGGGGAACCGAGCTGCTTTCAGGCGGCGTTGCCGCCGGGTTTCTTCCCGGCCAGCCACTTCTTTTTCTACTAAATAAGCTAAGAAATCCATGTATGACGGCTCTTCCTCAAGAGCAATCTCGTTTATTTCATCTAATCTATCTCGTATATGGCGGAGCTTTAACCGCTTCAAATTTAGCTCTAAGGCTTCACGGTCAGCGACGTTAATATTTCGTATCATAGTGCCGCCCCCAGTCTGTCGTAATAGGCTAAATCACGTTTTTCAACTTGGACATTTAGGTTTTCTGGAAGCGGCTCTGTTTTAATCAATGGGCTTTCCGGCAGGCTTTCCGGAGCTGAAGCTTGCCGCTTGAGGATTCTTTTTAGAACCCCATAACCAAAGGACTGAAATTCCAAGGCTCTTTGCATTGCCTGGCTTATGGCAGCAGGTGAATAGTCCCGACTTAACTCCACAATGCTTTGCATTTGCTCCCGAAGCGTTCCTACCCTGCTCTGGCTGAGTCCTTGTAGATATGCTGGTGCTTCAGGGGCTAAAGCCTCGAACTTGGCTTGTAGCGGGTGAGAGGCCGTCTTGCGGCTTCGGGCTCGCTGGTGCTCGGGGTAATGCTCGTCCCTAATAATGCGTTTGCCCCGTCCATATATAAGCGGTATTTTGTCTATAATTTTCTGTCCATCCAGGAGCTCTAGATGCTTCTCAAAGCGCTTGAATCGCACCTTACGGCTGGCAAAACACGCCGGTACGGAGTACTGATTACCCTCTACCGAAATCATGCTGGTACGGGTAGCACGACGCTCTCCCATGATATAGGGCATGGTTATTGGTAAAAGTGGTTTCAAGTGATGCTTCTCAGTAGCTAGCCTGTCCCACGGAATCTCGTGGGTTGTTCCATGAACCCTGGGGTTTGCTTCGTTGTTACACCATATGAGCACCTCATGGTTCAGATGGTCCAGGTCTTTAAACTTGCGGCCATAGAAGAATCCTCTGCGTACGTACTTAACCTGGGATTCTACCTTGCCCTTAGACTCAGGATCGTTGATCCAACAAGCCTGGGGGGTAAAGCCGGCGGAAAGGGCATAATGCAGAAGATCTTGATTAAACCTTACGATTTTGCCGACACGTTCGGAGACGACGACTTTAGCATTGTCAAAGAGCACTTCCCGGGGTACTCCACCAATATATTCAAAAGCACGGTTCATGCAGGAGAGAAAGGTGGCCATGTCAGCCCGGACAATGAATTCCACATAGCTGACCCGTGACCAACACAGGGTGAACACAAAGGCGTAAAGCTTGTAGCGGGCACCGTTTTCGATGATGGTGCCGAAATGGCCCCAATCAACTTGGGCCTGTTCTCCGGGAAGGGTTTCATAGGGTTTGTATTCACGGTGTTTTGGCGGCCGAAGGGATTGAACATAGCGCCGCACGGTGCGATCTGATCCTTGAAAACCTTTCTCCTTAATTTCTTTGTAAAGTCGGTATGCTGATAATTCGGGGTATTCATCCAGTCTAGATGTGATATAATCACGGTAAGGATCTATTAACTGGGGTCGGCGAGCATACCGGGGCTTATCCGGATTAGTGGATTCAGCCCAATATTTGCTGACTGTGGTGCGGCTGATCCCCAGGCGCTTGGCTATCGCTCGCTTAGATAGCCCTTGTTCTTTAAGGCGCACGATATCCACGATGGTTGCCACCTCCGTCAATCTCGGCTCACTCCTTACTCTCTGGTTTAGTGCTTGCTACACCTTCCAGAGAGCTAATTAAAGGGTGAGCCGTTTTTTACCTGCATAATGCAGTGGGGTGGCCTAGTTTTCGTGGCCATTTATGTCCATTTTATCATGGCCGTTAACAGTAGACCTTGATAATAAGATGCTGTATATCATCAAAGGAAAAGGAGATAAATGTCGAACCGTCCCCATCAATGACAAACTACATCCAATCCTGGTTAATTACCTTGAAAATATCCGGGATGTAGAAGTAGAGTTGGGCTATTTTTTTGCTACCCGGAGGTCGGGGCGGTATCAGGCGGTTATACCAACCAAATAATCAAAAGGGCAGTTGCTAAGTTAGGGTGGGAAAAAGATGTTAGTTCTCACGCATTGAGACATTCATTTGCTAGTAATCTAGTGGAAAAAGGGGTATCGGTAGTCAGTATTCAAAAACTGTTAGGGCACTCCAGCCTTACGACCACATCGGTCTATCTGCATCAAAACATGGATCAACTCGCGAAGGCGACTAATTCCCTCTAAAATTAAAATACAAGGAGGATATTAAAATAAATAAGCCTATTTACAATGCTAAGGTCAATAAGATTATGGAAATGCTACAATTCAAAACCCGCGATGAGGTAGCGAAGGAATTTAACTATAAGAACTCTAAAAGTCTGGACACATATATGCGTCGAAGGAATTTCCGATATGACAGTAAAAGCAAGCAATATGTTCCTGTGGAAAGCCGGAATATTAGATCCAAAAGTGATCCCAAAACATACGCACCGGTAAGAGTGGCCGAAATCATTACTGCCTTTGAGAAAGCCGATGCTGATCCTAGGACTGTGGCTGAACAGGCCGGGTTTACTGATCATAAACAAATGGCCGATTACATGAAAACTATGGGATATGTGTGGTCTGCTCAGCAAAACAATTATGTTAAAGAAATAGGTAAAATAGAAGATATGGAGGATGAGACCAAAAACACTGTCATTAATCTTCCACAGGCTTTCGACCAATCTGACAAGGAACTGCAATCCGAGATGGAGAAGTGCCTGCCCCTGATACGTTATTTGTATGAAAACCGCAATCGTGTTTATCAACTTATATCTGGCACTCAAAATGATGGTAGGGTGCCAAGATATGCCGTACCTGGAAGAGCCGCGACCAAGGCTATGTACATGAGCTATGAGATCGCGAATTTGGTTGTAAAGTATAGTCGAGAAAAGAACATTAAACAAAAAGACATTGTAGAGGTAGCCTTTATTGAGTTTTTGTATAGATACGGTTATAAACATGAGGTTGATACCTTACTTAAAAGCTCGTAGCGGTTGCTAGGTGTGATCGGGAAGCTCAAGACTAAGCAGGATTGAACATAAATACTGACCGTTAAGTATGGAAGTAGGCTGGAAGGCAGCTAGATATGTGGGGTTCGAAGGTTATCTTAAAAAGGCAATGTAACTAGGTCCCAAGAAAGCCCGGCTTGACCGGGCTTTTCGCTTATACGTAGTGCTTTAAGCCAATGCTTTTGCTCGCATATGGAATCTGTGCTGAGTTAAAGCACTTAGCACCGTGGCAAACATATTTAAGACTAAGGGAAAAACAAGGGGTCTTTTCGCATAAAACCCTAAGGATGCGTTGTTAATATAACCATTATAAGGTATTATTACGATAAGTGTGCAAGCTCTCTATAAAATAAATTAACCTATCTGGTTAATAATAATTGATTTACAGGGAATGATATTATATAATGGAACTGCGCTTCAAGAATAGTAAAATTAAAAAGCAGTGTGAGGATCCTAAAAGAGCACAACGGGATTTTGGCTTGAGAATGGGAACCGTGCTAACCCAAAGAGTAGCTGAGTTGTGGGCCGCCACGTGCTTGTTAGACATTAAGTTTATTTCTGCCGCAAGATTGCATAGATTAAAGGGAGACAGAAAGTATCAGTATGCGGTAGATTTAGTTAACCCCTATAGGCTCGTATTTGAGCCCTTATTACAAGATGGGGTAGAAATTTGGGATCTGGATAGGATCGACATTATTCGAATTGAGCAGGTGGTAAATTATCATGGCAAATAAAAAAGATAATACAATGTTCACTCCTGTAATTGCCGTTGCCCCTGGTCAAACGATAAGGGAGAACATGAAACACCTTGGCATGAACCAAAAGGAACTTGCTTTAAGACTTGGTATAACTACCAAACATCTTAGCAATGTCATAAATGGCAAAGATCCTATTACCTATGAAACGGCCCTTAGACTGGAAACGGTGTTGGGGCCAAGGGCGCAGTTTTGGATGAACCTGGAGACTAATTATCAGCTAACAAAAGCGCGGTTAAAAAAGGAAGTGGACCTTGAAAGAGATTTGGAGGTCCTCAAAGATTTACCTTATAAGATCATGAGTGATTTCGGCTGGGTACCGGTAACATCTAAACGCAATGAGAGAGTTTATAACCTGAGACGATTTTTCGGCGTGACTAATTTAGAACTAGTACCACGAACTGCGAATGCAATGTTCAGGAAACATAAACAGGTTGGGGAAATAAGCAATTTAGGGGTAATGGCTTGGCTAAGAAAGGCCGAAATCGATGGCATGGAGGTAAGGGTTAAAAGATTTAACCGATCTAAGTTAAAAAGCTATATACCCTTGTTTAGAGAATTAACTCTAAAGAGTCCGGAAGAGTTTTACCCCCGGTTGCAGCAATTATGCGCGAATTGTGGTGTTGCCTTGGTATTAGTGAAACAATTACCCAAAACATATATATGCGGTGCAGCACTGTGGCGTCGAAACAATCCGATTGTGGCACTGAGCGTTCGAGGGAAACGGGCAGATATATTTTGGTTCAGCTTCTTTCACGAAATAGCGCATCTTATTAACCACTCTAAAAAAATATCCTCAGTCAGTTACGAGCAAGGTGACCCCGAAGATGATGCGAACAAAAAGGCCAGCGATTATTTAATTCCCGCATCGCTTTATAACAAATTTATCAACGAATATGATTACAGGGACAAACGTGCAATTACAGACTATGCACAAAAGGCCGGGGTGGCACCTTATATATTGGTTGGCCGCCTACTCCATGATGAGCTTATTGACTACGCCAGTTATAGTGATTTAAGGCCATCCTTTGAAATAGTGTATTAATTGGGGTTTTATACTGGTACTGGGGCGTTAATTACGGTATATAAATGGTTTTTATCAACGTGTAAGGATTGTTGAAAGCTGAAAGAAAATAATGATGCGCCACCTTTTGGAGGGGCGAACTAAAAAAAGCCCGGCTAGACCGGGCTTTTTTTGATATAGAAGGCAACATTCCAGCACTTGTGGCTGTTCTACCTGTATTGTGCGGTGCACAAGGAATGCTGGGGCTAGATTCTGACATAGATTAACCTCACTAAACAATGAAGTGGATTTTAGCTCCTGTTTGTTCCCCAAGAGGTTTTTGCCATATGGCATGTAAAAAAGCTGAATGATATAATATAAGAAAAGCGGGTGATTACTTGGAGATCCATAATCCCCACGATAAATTCTTTAAGGAAACGCTTGGCAAGGTGGCTGTGGCCGAAGACTTTTTGCTTAATTATCTACCGCCGAGTATTAAATCTATAGTTGACATCACGTCTTTGGAACCGCAAAAAGATAGCTTTATCAGCAGGGAATTGCAGGAGAGCTATACGGATCTTCTTTTTAAGACAAGAATAAAACAGTATGAAGGCTATATCTACTTCTTGTTTGAACACAAGAGTTATCCAAGCCGGGATATCGCCTATCAACTATTGCGCTACATGGTGGATATTTGGGCAGCCAAAATAGAAAAAGAGGGCCTTGAGCACCTACCGATCATTATCCCGCTGGTGGTATATCATGGCCAGCAAAACTGGAGAATAAAGACTACATTGGGGGCATTGATTCCTGGATATGAACAACTATCGGAAGACGTTAAGTCGTTTGTTCCAGACTATAAATATCTGCTTTATGATGTCTCCGAGTTCACAGACGATGAGATAAAAGGGCAAGCACAACTTAAAATACTACTTACTATGTTTAGGGATATACACAGAAATAGGGAAGGGGTAATACAGTCCATACTAAGATCGGTAGGGTATTTGCAGGAACTTGAAGATAAACAAACCGGGATTGAATGCCTTAAGACTATGATGAGCTATGTGTTCGGGGTCGGAAAGAATTTGGGCAGAACCGACGTGGATAGAATAATTAAAGAAATTGAGACTACTTATCCTGAAGGGAGTGAGGCGGTAATGACTATTGCAGAGATGTTGAGGGCAGAGGGCAGGGAAGAAGGAAGGGAAGAGGGCAGATTAGAAGTAGTCAAGAACGCCATAAAAGAGGGTATGGAATTGGCCCTAATATCAAAACTAACTGGATTTTCGAAGGAAGAAGTGGAGAAAATAGCCAGGGCGATGGCCAATTAACGCAGTCGGGTACTTTACTTACCAACCACGATGGTTTCGTATAAACTTAGCCAACCCAATATCCATGATCTTGGTGAACTTCATGTAATCTAATAGCTTAAAAAGCCGTCCTGCATGATATGTGGGTCGGCTTTTTTTGTTTAGATGGGCTATAAAATGTGTGCACAAAAGATGGCGTATGTGGTTTAGTAAGCACAAGAACAGTCCAAACACAAGGGGACGGTTCTTTTGTGTTGTTTTTTCCGGTGTTCTGGTGTAGAATTTACATCAGGGGTGAGAAAATGCCGAGGGCACCGAGGGAGAAAAGCAGCACTGGGGTTTATCACGTGATGTTAAGGGGTATTAACCGTCAAATCATATTTGAGGATGATGAGGA
>JAAYSU010000164.1 GCA_012523915.1 Clostridiales bacterium | reverse complement strand
TTTCTGCCTTCGATTTTTAAAGATTCCAAGGCAGAAACAAGAGCATATTCTATGTTGCGTCGGTAGTCGGAGCCTATCGTAAGGCAATTGATGAATACTATAGAAATCCCGCTTCATATAAGTTTGACAGCTCTTGGTTAGATGAATTAAATAGGGCAAGTCATCGCTTGTATACAACCGGTTTCTATTTCAATAAGCCGGGAAAAGAGGATCAAAACTATGAAACTAGCCAATACATTAGAGATTACACTTTTGTTGGTTTAGTAAAAGATTACAATGTGGAAACTGCTTTTGCAATAATAGAGCAGAGAAACAAGTTCAGTGTAGGCGATACAATAGAGGTTTTTGGTCCCAATATCGAAAGCTTTAAACAAAGGGTAGATATCTTATTAGATGAAGCAGGAAATCCTATTGATTCTGCACCTCATCCTCAGCAGATTGTACAGGTTAAGATGAGTAAACCGGTACATGAAAATTGTATGGTATGCAAATAAATTATATGGTATAATCATAATCAATTGGAAGACATTAACTAGAAAAATTAATATAAGGAGGATATTAAATGGACGCTAGTCCTGACCCGAGTAATTTATTAGGATTACAACTATTGCTGCTTTTTTGTTTAATATTAATTAATGCCTTTTTTGCAGCATCTGAAATAGCAATAGTTTCGGTAAATAAGAATAAGATTAAAGTCTTAGCCCAGGAAGGCAATAAAAAGGCAAAACTATTACTCGGACTTCTAGATCAACCCAACAAATTTCTTTCAACCATTCAGGTTGCAATTACACTCGCAGGTTTCTTAGCAAGCGCATCTGCAGCTACGGGAATGGCTGGTGATATAGGAGAATTCTTAAGTAAGTTCGGAATCCCATACGGAACCCAAATAGCAGTTATAATAGTAACTGTTTGTCTTTCTTTTGTAACTCTTGTGTTGGGGGAACTATATCCAAAAAGAATTGCTTTAATACACTCTGAGAAAATAGCCCTTTTTAGTGTCAAAAAAATAATATTTATTTCAAAGATAGCAGCTCCTTTTGTATGGCTCCTCTCAGCATCTGTAACTTCTCTTTTGAAATTAACAAAACAGCATACTGTGGGATTTGAAGACGAATTTTCAGAGGATGAAGTTATGTCTATGGTTGAAGTGGGACAAGAAACAGGATTTCTGAAAGAAGAAGGTGCAAAGATGATAAACAGCATTTTTGCCTTTGATGATAAACTAGCTTACGAAGTTATGACACCGAGGACAGATGTATTTAGTATAGATGTCAATGATCCGGAAGAGAAGTATATCGATGAGCTTATGCAACTAAGATATTCAAGAATTCCTGTTTACGAAAATGATACTGACAACATTATAGGCATATTGAATATTAAAGACTATTTGATTGAAGCGAGAAAAAAGGGATTCAATAATGTAAATATAAGAGAGATTCTTAGAAAACCTTATTTTGTTCCAGAAAGTAAAAATATTGATGACCTGTTTAGAGATCTAAAGGCTTCAAAACAACATATAGCTATATTAATAGATGAGTACGGGGGCTTTTCAGGTATCGTAACTATGGAAGACCTGATTGAAGAAATTATGGGTGATATTGATGACGAATATGATAAAGAAGAAGACGAAATTATCAAGCTAGATGAAAATGTATACAGAGTAGATGGGCTAATCTCACTTGATGATTTAAACGAAGAACTCGATATGGATTTAGAATCTGAAAACAGCGAAACCCTTGGTGGTTTTCTGCTAGAGCTATTAGGAGAGATTCCGGAAGAAAATGGTATGGGATTACCAACAATCGAATTTTCAAATTATACTTTCAAGATTGAAGAAGTCTTGGATAGAAGAATAGAAAAAGTTAAACTTACAATTAACCCCAAACCTGAAATAGAAGAAGAAATAGACGAATAGATAATAATGAAAGGGGGAATGGGAAATGGGTAGCAATAAGAAAAATGTGTTAATCATTTTTAGCATTGTCTTTGTTTGTGGTCTGTTACTTATTTTTTATTCCGAAAGCTTAGCAGAGTACTTTTCGCGACACTATCATCACCACGGTGGATGGTCGGTTTACAGACCCGATGTTTTTATTAGATCAATACCTTATATGGTTGTTGGCTCGATAATATCATTAATCTCAGGGTTTGGGTTGGTATTAACAATATTAAAAAAATGAGATATTAATTTATTCTAATGGCAAGCTTTGATATATAAGCTTGCTTTTCTATTTCAGCCGGATTTATCCGGCTTTATTTTTTTGACATAGTGAAACTAAGACAAGCATATTCATTAATAAACAAGTTTACTGAGGGATAAAAATGAATGGAATTGAAAATATTTTAAACAAATTTCCACCTGAATTACAAAAGGATATACTTTCGCTACCAAGAGAGATTAGAAAACAAATAGAAGAAATCAGAATAAAGGTTGGATATCCAATTTTTATTACAGCCAGTGGAAAGGAATATCAACTTGTATCTAATCCTATTGAGAATATGATGATCGATCATATCTTTCATTCAATTCTCAACCATTCTGCTTATGCCTATCAGGAGGAACTCAGCAAAGGGTACATTACAATTCAAGGTGGACATAGAGTAGGGGTATGTGGGTCAACGGTTATTGAAAACGGAAAAGTTAAAGGAATAAAAGATATATCATCATTGAATATTAGAAGGAGTAGGGAGTTTATAGGTATATCTGATAAGCTAATCCCCTATATCATAGATGAAAACAATAGACTTCTTCACACGATAATAATATCTCCTCCCATGTGCGGTAAAACTACGCTCTTACGTGATATTATCAGGAATCTTAGTAAAAGAGGGCTCAGAGTTGGAGTATGTGACGAACGTTCAGAAATAGCAGGATGCTTCCAGGGAGTACCTAGTTTCGATTTAGGACCAAGAACTGACGTTTTAGATGCTTGCCCTAAGGATGAAGGTATGGTTATGCTGATTCGTGCAATGTCACCTGATGTTATAGCAACTGATGAAATCGGTAAGAAAAGTGACATTTATGGTATTGAAACTGCACTATATGCAGGAGTAAGCCTACTAACAACAATACATGGTAAGGATTACGACGATGCTTTAAAATCAGGGATTGGTAAACTCGTTGCAGATAATATTTTCAAAAGATATATTGTTCTTTCGAATAATCCAAGTATAGGTACTGTATCAAAAATATATGCTGAAAATAACCGCCGCATAGGTTAGGACAGCTTGTCATATATCCTTGTACAAAGAATATATATGGACTATGGGGGTAGAAAAATGATCAAACTTTTACTGTATTTAGTAATAATCGGATCCTGAGCAGGGATAGGATATTTGAGAGCTCGACCTTTTGAAAATCGGACTATACATTTGGAAGATTTGATCACTGCCTTACAAATTCTAGAGTCAGAAATGAAATATAGAAAAGATCCGCTACCGATATTATTAAAAAGAATAGGAGATTTGAAGATTGGAAATTCGAGTATATTTTTCATACAAGTTTTTGAAAACTTAAAAAAACATTATAGTTATGATTTTTATAAAAGCTGGACATCAGCAGTAGAAAAAGTATATGAAGATAGTTCATTAACAGAAAGAGATAAGGAACTTCTTTCAGAAGTTGGGATAGAGCTAGGAAAAACCGATATTAATAATCAAAATAATATTTTTATAAAGGCACACTCGAGACTAGAACATCAATTGGCAGAAGCTTTAGAAGAGAAAAAAACAAAGGGGAAAATGTACAAGGCACTGGGTGTTGCTATTGGAGTTTTAATAGTCATCGTGCTGCTATAAAGGGGGACAAAATGAATTTTGATGTTGATATTATTTTCAAAATTGCAGCGATCGGCATTATCGTAGCTGTTTTGAATCAAGTCTTAATAAGAGCGGGTAGGGAAGAACAAGCTATGATGACCACGCTAGCCGGAATAATAGTTGTACTCGTCATTATTATCCAAATGATTAATGATTTTTTCAATGCGGTTAAGACTATGTTCCAGCTTTAAGGGTGAGTGAAATGGATATCGTACAAATAGCTGCAATTGCACTATGTGGCGTTGTTATCGCATCATTGATTAGAGAATACAAGCCTACTATGGCTCTTTACGCAGTAATCGCTACAGTCTTATTAATATTCGGATATATTCTATATCAATTAAGTTCAGTCTTTAATTTTCTGGGATCCATATATGATCAGATTAGTTATGGTAAAGCATTTTTCCCGATACTGATAAAAGTTTTAGCAGTTGCTTATATAGCTGATTTTGTTGCCCAAGTATGTAAATACGCGGGTGAGACAGCAATCGGTAGTAAAGTGGAATTAGCAGGAAAGGTAATAATTTTCTATTTGGCAATTCCCGTGATGATGTCTGTACTTGAAACATTGACAAAGCTTTTGAGAAGTTAGGAGATACTATGGATTACGCTAACATAATTAATGAACAACTGGAAGCAATGGATTTAGAAGCCTTAGAAGAATTGATGGGAATAGGGGGCGACATTGGCCTATCATATTTTAGTGTGTCTGAAATAATCGCAAGAATGACTAGTGGACAACCGTTGTTTGAAATTAGGGAAGTTATCAATGCTCTAACAAACTATTTAATTAAAGAGATTTCAAGCAGTATTACTCTAGGGATACAGATAATTGCTATATGTATAATAATGGCGCTGCTTTTGCATCTTAGTTCGGCCTCTGGTAAAAGTGCTGTTTCTAAGATAGGGGCTATGGTCTGCAGCTGTACTGTCATAGCACTCTGCCTATTGAATTTTATCGAAATCTATAAAATATGCGGGGAAACTATAAATAATATGGCATTACTCATGCAGATACTCTTGCCTATTTTGTTCCCTTTATTAATAGCGATGGGGGGATTTACCTCAGGTGGTATATTAAATCCTCTTATTCTTGCCTCTGTTACGATTTTCACAACAATAATTCAGAAAATAATTTTACCGCTAATATTTTTTTCATGTGTATTTATATTAGGTAATAGCTTCGCAGAGCGGGATTACATAAAAAAATTAGCAGCCTTATTTCGTGATGTAGGAGTATTTGCAATGGGTTTGTCAGTAACTATCTTTTCGGGACTAACTATGATCCAGGGCTTAGTTACTAAAAGCGCTGATGGTATGTTAGTTAAGACCGCAAGATATTCTGTGGATAACCTAGTTCCAATAATTGGAGGATTTGCAGCCGATTCTATTGATATGGTACTTAGCTGTACTGAAATTATTAAAAATAGTGTTGGAATA
>JAAYSU010000163.1 GCA_012523915.1 Clostridiales bacterium | reverse complement strand
ATGCCATCTGATTGGGAAGCAGTAGAATCTGAAGCGTTTGTTGGTAACCTTATCTAAGTCGCCACCGAGGTTTTCAACTCCTGTAATTCCGTGTCCGAGTAGATATTTGTGACAAGGTTCCCATGTTCCCCATTCGCCGATTGCTTCTAGTTCACCAAATTTCTTGTCGTATGCTTCTTTACCGTGAACTTCGATATAGACTTCTTTGTCAAACTCAGCATAAGCTTCTATGCCGTATTTTTCGATATATTCTTCTGTAATTGGTCTACCAGATGATCCAACTAAATTCATAGCTGTACCACCGTTTTTACCCATAGCTGTGTGAAGTGGGTGGTCAAGAGCTTGCATGTCCATAGCTACGCATTTTACCTTATGCTTTACAAACCATTTTCCTGCATCAATACCAGTACCACAAGAGTAGTGATAATATTCTTTTGAGTCGTCAAACTTACGATGCATTCCTGTGTTCAGGCAAACGATCATTCCTTCTAGTTCTTCAGGCTTGATGTTAGCGCGTTCGCAAGCATCTTCTAAATGTTCAGGAAGGATTAATCCCCATCTTTCGACTTTGATATCGAGGCATACTGCATCGCCTGTGTATGCGTCCACGGGCATTTCGTGGGTGTAACGAGCTCTTCTGCCGTCAAATTCTCTTTCCATTACGTGACGTGGTGCATCAGCGTGTGTACCTGTGTGTTGTACACAGTCGATTCTCTGTGTGAGAACTCCGCCTTTTGCCAAGCCGTGCATAGAATCGATTACAGGCTTAGAGAAATAAGGCCAACGTGGAATGTCAGCGCTAAACGGATGTGTTAAATCAACAAATACTTTTTTACCCATTTTCAATTTCCTCCTAATATTACTAATCTAATTTTTTTGTTGCCTCTATAAGATGTTCCCTTAATTTGAGATTCAAAGCATCCATTTCTTCTTTAGTCCAAGTCTGGTAGCCTTTACCTGTTTTGAAGCCTAAATCACCCTTGGCGACTAATTCTTGTAGGAGCTTTGAAGGCTCATGGGAATCTTCTAGATATTTTACGATGTAGCTTTGAATGCTCAGGGATAGGTCTAAACCTATCATATCGGCATTTTCTAATATACCGAGTACTGACCATCTCAGGCCCGGTCCATATTTCAAAGCATCATCTACAGTTTTGGGATCAGCTATACCCTTTTCTACTATAGAAAGGGCTTCTCTCCATATAGCATGTTGCAACCTGTTGGCGATGAAGCCGGGAACGTCCTTTTCGCATCTTACTGGTTTTTTCTTAACTTTAGTTAAGAGTTCCATAGTAAGATCCATTGTTTTTTCACTGGTTTCTTCTGCCTTAACAACTTCTACTAATGGGATTAAATATGGTGGGTTCCAGAAATGAGTACCTACGACCCTTGATTTGTCTTTAGTTTTTGAAGCTATTTCAGTTATGCTCATAACTGAAGTATTGGTTGCTAAAATAGCTTCGGGTTTGCACATAGGTTCAATGTCTCTGAAAAGATTTTGTTTGATTTCCATATCTTCAGGTACGCATTCAACTATAAAATCGGCGTCCTTAAGTGCTTCTTCCATATTGTCTGTAAAGGATATTCTGCTTAGAATACCTTCTGCCTCTTCTTTAGTCAATGCGTCTTTGGAAACCAAAATATCGAGGTTGGCTTTTATAGGGTCTAAGGGATTGCTCTTCATACTTCTTGATCTCAGTATAACATTGATGTCCTCTGATTGAGCAAAGACATGTGCAAGTCCATTTCCCATCAGACCGGAACCGAGTACTGTTACGTTTTTAATACTCATCTTATCCTCCAATTAGTTAGCCCAATATCCACCATCTACAGGTATATTTGCTCCTGTTATGAAGTCGCTTGCTTTTGATGCCAGGAATATAGCTATTCCTACGAAGTCATCGGGTTCTCCTAAGCGACCGATTGGGATACGTGTTAAGAATTTTGTTGATGCTGTATCGTCGTGGAACATCCACTCTGTTAGTTCTGAACGGAATACGGTTGGGTTAAATGTGTTAACGTTAATTCCGTGCTCGCCCCATTCGCATGCTAGTGATTGAGCCATTAGGTCAATACCACCTTTGGAAGTACAGTATCCGGTGTAATTCTTCATGCCAATTTTACTTCTTGCTGAAGAAACTAGTATAACTTTTCCGCCTTTTCCTTGCTTAATCATCTGCTCGCCAACATATTTGCAGTAGAGCCAGGTACCTTTAACATTAGCATCAATTATAGCTTGCCAATCTTCTAAGGTGTGATCGATGATTGACTTTGGATTGTTTAGACCAGCTGCTGTTACCAGAATATTGATTTCACCATATTTTTCAATTGTGTCATTTACAACTCTAATGACATCTTCTTCAACGGCAGGATCTCCTACTGAATAAGCACAGTCAATTCCTTTAGCTGTCATATCTTCATATAGCTTAGCAAGTTTTTCCTTATTACGACCGGTCATCATGACCTTGACTCCTGCATGTCCGTATCCTAGGCAGATATGGCTACCTAAGGATCCTGTTGCTCCTGTTACAAGTGCAACTTTGCCTTTGATGTCAAATAGTGTTTCAACACCTTTCTTTTCCATAATACCACCAATACCTTTCAATTAATCATAACTTATAACTACTAAGACAGTAGCCACTTCATTAGTTTCATTTATCATTTCTCTGCCTTCGTAAGGAGCTATAAATAATGAATCGCCTTTATTTAATACGAAGGTTTCTGTTTTGGATTTAACAGTCATCTGTCCATCCAGTACGAAGTAAATTTTTTCTGTAGGAGAGTCTTCATAAGCATATTCTGCTCCCCCGCCTGGTAGGAAATATGACATTCCCATCCAGAATTTCTTTGCACCTGTTTCCTCGGTTCCATGAAGTTTCATTGATTTCATGTCGAAGTGTAATGGTGCTTCATAAGCCTTTACATCCTTTAACTGCACTTTTTTCATTGTTTCACCTCCTAAAAAAATTAATCGGTTTTTAAGTTGTCGCTGATAATAATTGTTGCTTCGGTATTTCTCAGAATGTCCTCTACAGTAAAACCGTTAGCAATTTCCTTAAGAATTAACCTTTTATCTTTAACTTCAATTACTGCCATTTCTGTTATGATGAGATCAATCTTGCCTTTTACCGTTAGAGGGAGGGTACATTTTCTCAATATCTTTGGTTTTCCCTCCGTAGTAGTATGCCTTGTGGCAACTATTACTTTTTTTGCCCCAGTTACTAGCTTTGTAGCAGTTTGATCTTCAGATTCAAGACTTGTAGACAGATTAGCTTCCTCGTCGATTTGTAAGGCTCCAAGTACAAGTATGTATTGGTCTGCTGTGTTTATAATTACCCTGTCATCTTCTTTAAAAACCAGGTTATTATCTTTATCTAAATAGTTTTCAACTAAATGTGGCAGACCAGGGCCTAATCCGACTAGGTCTCCATCTTTTATTTCATCCGCAACGCGGGCTGCAATTTTTTCTTTTATATTATCAATGCTCATTGTGATTGCACCTTGAAATCTATTACTGTAAAAATTAGATAAAATCGACATCTGCGTTTCTGCTTATATTTAACGCAAATGTTATGCCAATTATAAAAAAATTAATAAATCCTTCGATAATGTTAATATTCCAACAATTAAGCATTCTATTAAATTATCAATGTAATTATATTAGACAGGATTATAATACAAAAATGTATCAGTGTTTTACTAAGAACCTTATAAAACCTACAATTTAGCTTAGATTAGACACAATACAAGTTTGCATTAAACGATACAAACTTGTATTAAAGCTACTTATTTTTTATTTCCAATTCTTAATTCCAAGGGATTGCGCTTTCCTAACTACGGTGGGTTGAGTTACTCCCAAAACCTCTGCAGCCTTATAGGTATTTTTGTACTTTTTCAGTGTTTTCTCAATAATTTTTTTTTCAAAGGACCTGACCGCTTCCTTTAACGGAAGATCTATTTCTTCCATGAAGTGTTCGGAAAATTTATTATCTCCAATAATGCTTATTACGCTTTCCGCTGAAATTTCTTCAGTGTTATCTATGATAATAAGTCGCTCTATTATATTCTCAAGCTCCCTTACGTTGCCAGGCCAATGATAGTGATTCAAAACTCTGATTGAATCCTTTGTTAAGTATTTATTCTTCTCATATTTTTCGTTGTACTTTTTAAGGAAGCTGTGAGCAAGAACAGGTATGTCCTCTTTTCTCTCCCTTAGAGGGGGAGCCTCAATGGGGATGACGTTTAATCTATAATATAAGTCTTCTCTGAAAAGATTCTTCTTAATTAGCTCTTCTAGATTTTGATTAGTAGCAGCTATTATTCTAATATCAATAGGGATACTCCTGTTTCCTCCCACTCTTGTTATCTCGCGCTCCTGCAAGACCCTTAGAAGTTTACTCTGAAGCTTAATTGGCATTTCGCCAATCTCATCTAAAAGAATTGTGCCCTTATCTGCCAGCTCGAATAAGCCGATCTTGTCCTTGTTATCGGCACCAGTAAATGCTCCTTTGACATAGCCAAAGAGCTCTGATTCAAGAAGGGTCTCGGGTATAGCAGAGCAGTTAACCTTTACAAAAGGTTTGTTATTCCTCTTGCTTCGTGAATATATTTCATTTGCTATAACTTCTTTTCCTACTCCTGTTTCACCTGTGATCAGGACAGTAGCATCAGTTTTAGCCACATGATCTATCAGTTTTTTTATTTTGTTCATAGAAGGAGAAACGCCCAACAGGTTGCCATAAAGGCCTTTTTCTTTAAGCAGTCTTAATTCGTCTAAATATTGACGCCTGTGTTTCTGGGCTTCTTCTAATTCAGCCTTTAATTCCAATAGCTCTGTTATGTTCCTCATTACAGTAAGCACTTGGATTAAGTTGCCATCATCGTCGAAAAGGGGGTTGCCGGTTAAGAGGACCTTGTTGTTGTGCTTGCCTAGGGTAGACATTGCGGACACTTTTTTCTTGCTATTAATTACGTCTATTACAGCCTTGGTCAGGTAGCCCGCTTTGATCATTTCTTCGACATAATGCCCTACAATCTCTTCTTCTTTGATCCCGGTTATTTCCGTATAGCCTCTGTTGATGGCTCTTACAATTCCGTCGCTGTCGACAACACAAATGCCGTCTGATATGGCATCGCCTATATCAAAGGCGGTATAGTGCAGTTTCTTGTATTCAATAAAGTCTTCGTGAAGATCTTGAAGTTTTTTCCTAAGGCTTTGGTTCTCTTTTTTTAATTTTTCATATTCGTATTGATTGATTTTCACTAGCTTTTCCCCTTCATAGTTTATACATTAATTCTATGTTAAATTAGTGATGATTTCAATTACTATTATATACAATAAATAATAGTGTGCAAAGTGCTTGGGGCAAAGTGACATGACACAGTTATGAACTAAATACAAAAAACTCAATTAACCGTAGAAATTGATAATTTAAAGGTTTGCGCATTTAATCAATAATTGGCACAATATATGCTTATATATTATTGACGTGTTATCATTGAAATGATATCTTTGTCTAAAGATAGTAGTTATTACTTTATTAGGATAATATGTATCTTTTAGATATTATGTAAAATATTAATAGGAGGAGGAAAAAAGTGAGTTATCAAGATCTGAGAAGTTTTTTAGAAAAGCTTGAAGAAGAGAACCTTTTGATCAGGTATGAAGATAAGATAAACTTAGAGCCTGACGTAAGGACAGTCCTTTCTGCGGCAATGCATATGGAAGATCCGCCTGCAGTAGTAATGGATAATATTACAGGCTTTCAAAAGGGGACTACAATAGTAGGTAATGTACATGCATCCTGGAAAAGCAACGCAATAATGTTGGGCATGGATAAAAATGCTACAATTCGTGAGCAGTTCTTTGAAATGGCAGAAAAATGGGATAACTATGACGAGGGTTCTGTAGAATATATGGATAATCCTCCCTGTCAGGAAGTAGTGATAGAAGAAGATATCAATTTATTTGAAATGCTGCCATTACACAGGATCAACAAGAACGATGGTGGTATGTACTTAAGCAAAGCTTTAACAGTAACTAAAGATCCAGATCATCCTGACGATTTTGATAAGGAAAACGTAGGGATTTACAGGATCCAGGTTCAGCATCCAAACACTATTGCTCTTCACGTAATGCCTTTCCATGACGGAGGAAGACACATGAGTCTTGCAGAGGAAAGGAATGAAGCAGTTCCGGTAGCAGTCTGCATAGGGGTTCCGCCTATTATTGCTGCAATGGCTGCTGCTCCTTTGAACTACGATGAATCAGAGTATAAGTTTGCATCCGTATTTGAAGGCGAGCCATTTAAACTTGCAAAATGCATAGGCAGTAACCTAGATGTACCAGCATATTCAGAATATGTACTTGAAGGTAGACTTATACCAAGGAAGAGATTCTTTGAAGGACCTTTTGGAGAGTTCCCCGGAAGTTATTCGGGAGCTAAGAGGGTTTACCATGTAGAAATCGAAAGGATTACTCATAGAAAGAATCCAATGTTTGAAACCCTTTATATCGGAAGACCTTGGACAGAGCACGATACTCTTATTGGACTTTCCACGTCAGTACCTATTTACAAGCAATTGAAAGAGACTATGCCTGAGGTTAAGTGCGTAAATGCCAACTACCAGCATGGTTTAACTGCAATTGTTGCAACTGACCTGAGATTTGGAGGATATGGAAAGACTGTTGCAATGAGAGTTGCTACAACTCCACACGGAATATCCTATTGTAAGAATATTATCGTGGTTGACGGAGATGTGGATCCATTCGATATGGATCAGGTAATGTGGGCATTGAACACCAGAGTAAGGGCTGATAAGGACGTTACAGTCATACAGAATACTCCGGGCTTCCAATTAGATCCTACTACTAATCCTCCCGGAATGGGTAATAAGTTGATTATAGATGCTACCACACCTGAATATCCTGATAAGATCAGGGACTTCCAGATGATAGAAAAGGTAGATGGTTTTGACGATATGAAGCAGAAGTTGGAAGAATTAAGAGGTAAATAGGGTTTAAAAAGGAGGTAAACACTTATGAAATGTGTCAGATGTTTATCGGACGACGCTTATAAGGCTGCGGAAGCACCTGATAAAAGCGGAGCATGGGAGTTATATTGCTGTAGGACATGCAACTATGGGTGGAGAAGTACGGAAGAAGAAGATATTGTAAATATTGAGAAAAGAAATCCTGCATTCCAGCTTACTCCTGAGAAAATGGAACAAGTATTTGATTTAAATAAGATACCTGAACTTAGAAAATAATAAGTAGAGACTAGATTGTTTTAGCTAAATTTGGAAAAGGAGGGGGCACATGGACCCGTTATTAATCGGTGTTATAGGTGTAATAGCCTTACTAGTTTTGCTATTCCTTGGTATGCAAATTGGTATTGCCATGTCTATAGTTGGCTTCATAGGCTACATAGCTTGTGTTAACGTACCTGCAGCCCTTGGGGTTTTTAAGACTGTACCCTTTAACACATCAACTAGCTATTCGTTGTCAGTTATCCCCTTATTCGTGTTGATGGGACAATTTGCCTTTTATTCTAGAATTAGTAGTGACTTATATGATGTTTGCTATAAATGGTTAGGTAGATTGAGCGGTGGACTTGGGATTTCAACGGTAGCTGCATGTGGACTATTTGGTGCTATTTGTGGCTCTGCCACAGCTACCACAGCGACAATGGGGGTTGTATCTTTACCAGAAATGAAAAAGTATGGTTACAGTGATAGCTTATCTTGTGGTGCTATTGCAGCAGGGGGTACCTTGGGTATAATGATACCACCTAGTGTAGCCTTTATCCTATACGGTACTGTTTCTGAGCAGTCTATAGGAGCTATGTTTGCATCCGGAATTATTCCGGGAATTATATTAATATTACTTTTTGCTTTGGCGATTTATGTTGTTACAAAAATTGATCCTGAAGCTGGTCCTAAAGGTGAAAAATTTACCTTGCAGGAAAAGCTGCGTTCATTAAAAGGAGCTGGACCCTTCATAATCCTCTTTATAGTTATTCTGGGGGGAATATTTGGCGGTTTCTTTACAGCTTCTGAAGGTGGAGCGGTTGGTGCTTTTGCCTCTTTTATCTTTATGGTATTGAGACGAAAAGCATCTTGGGCCAATATTAAAGCATCATTGGGTGATACCATAAATACCACTGCGATGATTTTCATCATAATGATTGGTGCATACATCTTTGGAGCATTTCTTACAGTATCAAAAATGCCAGCAGAACTGGCAAAATGGACCTTGAGCCTAGATGTGCCTTCAGGGGTAATCATTATCGCAATTATGCTTGTATTTGCGATTCTAGGCTGCTTTATTGATGCTCTACCTCTAATTGTATTATTAGTACCCATTTTCCTGCCGATAATTGAGGAACTAGGCATGAGTCCGATCTGGTTCGGAGTAGTGATAGTCCTTGTAACTCAGCTAGGATTGATTACACCTCCTGTAGGTATGTGCTGCTACGTTATGGCTGGTGTAGCAAAGGAAGTACCGCTATTTACTATATTTAGAGGAGTTGCACCGTTCGTCATTGCCATGATTATACTGTTCGTTGTACTCTTATTGTTCCCGAACTT
>JAAYSU010000162.1 GCA_012523915.1 Clostridiales bacterium | reverse complement strand
CCAAGTTTCTGCCGTAGCACTTTGCACATATACCATGTCTACTCTTACATGTCATTACTGAACGCACAGCCACAGAATCTATTCCTTCTTCTTCTATCCTATCAGCATGGTGCTCCGTTATTTCCTGATTCGATTCCACAATAATGTTGCCTTTAGAATCTACTACATCCATCAAAGCAGTTCGGCCGATAATACGTTGTTTCAACGATTCAATTATTTCCTTGCCTTCAGTAAAGGCCCTTACTGCAATACCTTCGTTAGTACCGCAGTCCAACTCTCTGACTATTACATTATGGCTAACGTCAACCAGTCTTCTTGTAAGGTATCCTGAGTCCGCAGTACGCAAAGCCGTATCCGCCAGACCCTTTCTTGCACCGTTAGTGGAAGTAAAATACTCTAATACTGATAGTCCTTCTCTGAAGTTTGAGGTTATTGGAATTTCTATAGTATATCCAGATGCGTTTGCCATTAGTCCACGCATACCGCAAATCTGCTGGATCTGCTTTTTACTTCCTCTAGCTCCTGAATGTGCCATTATGAATAAGTTGTTTAAGGAGTCTAGGGATTTCATAAGCTCGTCAGCTACTTTTTCAGTTGACTCACTCCAAGTACGTATAACCCTGTTATATCTCTCTGTCTCGGACATGAGTCCTTTTCTATAAGCTGATTCATATTTATCAACCATCTCATAGGCATCATCAAGGATATCGAATTTCTTCTCGGGTATCTCCATGTCGGATACGCTAATTGTAATTGCTCCGATCGTAGAGTAATGGAAGCCTAGTTCCTTAATATTATCAAGAATTACTGCCGTTGCAGTATTGCCGAGTTTTCTAAAGCATCTCTCAACAATTTTAGCTAGAACTTTCTTATCACATAGAAAGTCGATTTCCAAAGAGTAAGGATCAACGCTACGGTCGACAAACCCTAAATCCTGAGGTATTCTCTCGTTGAAAATAAATCTACCTACGGTTGATTCAATCAGTTTACCCCTGTCATCGGGACTTAGCTTCTTCCTTACTTTTACCTTCGCATGTAATCCGATATAACCATTTCTGTATGCCATGAGCATTTCATCATAGTCTGTAAAAACCTTGCCATCGCCCCTTGTAAGCTCTGATTTTCTTTCTGAGTCTCCGGGATGAGTCAGATAATAGCATCCTAATACCATGTCCTGAGTAGGTGTGGTAATTGGAGAACCATCTTTGGGAGCAAGTATATTGTTTACGGAAAGCATCAAAAATCTAGCTTCTGCCTGAGCCTCAACTGAAAGAGGCACGTGCACAGCCATCTGGTCTCCGTCAAAGTCCGCATTGTATGCAGTACAAACCAATGGGTGAAGCTTGATAGCCTTACCTTCAACTAATACAGGCTCAAATGCCTGAATCCCTAGTCTATGCAAAGTAGGAGCACGGTTCAATAATACAGGATGTTCTTTAATAACCTCATCCAGGACATCCCAAACTTCTGGTTTAATCTTCTCAACCATGCGTTTCGCACTCTTAATATTGTGTGCATAGTCATCTTCAACCAGCTTCTTCATTATGAATGGTTTAAAGAGTTCCAGTGCCATCTTTTTAGGCAAACCACATTGATAGAATTTGAGTTCAGGACCAACAACTATTACTGATCTTCCTGAGTAGTCAACACGTTTACCCAAAAGGTTTTGACGGAATCTTCCCTGTTTCCCTTTTAACATATCAGAAAGTGATTTCAAGGGCCTTGAGCCGGGACCGGTAACAGGTCTTCCACGTCTGCCATTATCAATTAAAGCATCTACTGCTTCCTGTAGCATACGTTTTTCATTTCTGACAATAATATCAGGCGCTCCAAGATCTAAAAGCCTTTTAAGCCTATTATTTCTATTTATTACCCGTCTATATAGGTCGTTCAAATCTGAAGTAGCAAAACGACCACCGTCAAGTTGCACCATGGGTCTTAATTCTGGTGGAATAACCGGAATTGCCTGCATTATCATCCATTCAGGCTTATTACCTGAAATTCGCATTGCTTCTATGACCTCAAGGCGTCTTACAATTCGAATTCTCTTCTGTCCGGTGCTTTCTTTTAATTCAACTCTTAGTTCTTTGGACAATTCGTCCAAATCTATATCAGCCAACAATTCTCTAATAGCCTCAGCACCCATAGCTGCACGGAAGCTGTTGCCATAATCCTCTTTATATTGTCGATACTGCTGTTCAGTCAACAATTCTTTATGTGTTAAATCCGTATCACCGGGATCAAGTACTATATAAGCGGCAAAGTATAGAACCT
>JAAYSU010000235.1 GCA_012523915.1 Clostridiales bacterium | reverse complement strand
GTTGGCTATTATACAGAGATAATCTTCCCAGAAGCAAATGTTAGATTTATAGCCATTAATAATGGGATTGACAGTGCTAATCAAGAAGATAGTGACTTTACACCATTTCTAAACATTATTAATGAATGGTATGCAAAAGACACTAGCAAGAAAATAAAAGCTGTATTTAAAGCTAAAGGTGAAGCAGGCAAACCTCTGGCAACTAACCCTCCTTATGGTTATCTAAAAAGTAGCGAGGATAAGAACAAATGGATAGTTGATGAAGAAGCAGCTGAAGTTGTAAGAGAGATATTTAAATTATGTATGTCTGGCTTTGGACCAACACAAATAAGTAGAAAGTTAGAAGAAAGGTCTATTAATGTTCCATCTGTTCATATAAGAAAGATGGGTTTTAATCATCCTGCTAGACCACCTAAAAACCCTTATGCTTGGAATGCTAGGAGTGTAGCTGATATCCTATCAAAGATAGAGTATCTAGGCCATACAGCCAATTTTAAGACCAGTAAGAAGTCTTATAAAAGTAATGTTAAGATTGAAAATGACCCAGAGGATTGGCTTATCTTTGAAAATACACATGAAGCTATAATAGATGAAAGCACATGGAAGATAGTTCAGAAGATAAGGGATGGTAAACGCAGACCTTCAAGACTTGGTGAAATGGGTATCTTGTCTGGCATGATGTTTTGTGCCGATTGTGGAAAGAAGCTTTATCAGGTAAGAGGCAAAACCATACCTAAAGAAAGAGAGCATTTTGTCTGCTCTACCTATCGTAAGGTTAAAGGTGGTTGTTCTTCTCATCAGATAAGAAATATAGTTGTGGAAGAATTGCTACTGGAAGATTTACAAAAGATAGTAGCCTTTGCTAAAAACCATGAAGATGAATTTATTGAATTAATTATGAATAAAACAGAAAAGAATTTAGCTAAGGAACAAAGGCAGAATCAGAAGGATTTAGATGAAGCTATAACCAGAATTACTGCTCTTGACACTATTATTGGAAAGCTTTATGAAGACCATGTTTTTGGTAAGTTAACTGAAGATAGATTTATAAAGATGTCTTCTGATTATGAAAAGGAGCAGGAAGAATTAAAAAAGAAAGCTGACCTTCTTAGTAAAAAGTTAAAGTCTACTAAAGACCAAGCTTTGAATACAGACAATTTTCTAAAGCTAGTAAAAAAGTATACCGAGATTAAAAAGCTAGATGCTGAAATTATTAGGGAATTTGTAAACAAGATAATCGTCTTTAAAGCCGAGAAAATAGATGGCAAGAGGCAACAGAAAATAAGGATATATTATAACTGCATTGGTGCTATTGATATTCCTAGTAAAAGATGTAAAACGGCATAGCCGATGTAACCGACTATGCCGAATTTTTTAAAGATTATAAATCCCTATGGTAAAGCACCATTCGGATCTTTTTTATTATTATTTTGAAGGTTTTCCATATAAGGCCAAGTTGTTATTTTTATATCGATTATCATGGGTTACGTCTTTTCCAAACCAAGCAGGTGGATGAAAGGACTCTGCCTCTTTT
>JAAYSU010000161.1 GCA_012523915.1 Clostridiales bacterium | reverse complement strand
TACCTTGATTTAGGAATTCTAACTGGCGTGAAGGAAGGCTGTTTATCACTCTACTATTTTTCAAAGTACGCCCACTACGCTTATTGTCTTCTTCCTCATCAAGTCTATCATTAGATATATCAAAAGCCTCTAAAAAATCTAATAGGTTCATTTCTTCCAAGCTTACGTGATGCTTCATATATCGCATAATCTGTTCTTCAAATCTCTTTAAGTTAGTCAATGCGAAGGATGAAAGATCAACCCTTATATCCTCTATTTTAAGATTAAATAATGATGTCCTATCTGAATTGCTCTTAAAACTTTCTTCTGCATAAAAGTTTAATTTTTTTTCAATTGTTATTTCATCAGATACAAAACCAAAAATACCATAATTAGATTTTAAATTTTTATCATATTCCGAAAGTATGGATCTTCCGGCAAGGTCCAAGATAGAATTTACATAGGACCTAGCCGCCTTGTTGTTTGCAGCTTCAGCGATAATAGCTATGGCTAATAAAAATGTCAGAAGGATTATTGTAAGAAAGATTGAAGTAGAACCTCTTTTACTAGATAAATTTAATTTCATAACGCTTCCACCAACTTGTCTATATTATGAATAAAGTCTACTTCATTATTGCTAAATTCACCTTCAACCAAAGATTCTTCCCTTAGCAAATTGTGATACTCAGCCTGGTCAGATACCTTTTCATAAAATACAATAGCCAGAGTAATTACACCGACAACAGTAATAATAACTATTGGAAAGATCAATGCAGCTTCTACTATTGTCGAGCCCTTCTTATTGTATGGATTCATATATCTACTCATAATTATTAAAATCCACTGGATGAAAGGTTATCAAAGGTTGCATTTATAAAATCCATGATTCTTTCTCTGAACAATAAGCCTAATGCTACTGCAATTGCTATTAATATAGCGACCTGCACCATCTCCATCCCTTTCTTATTGTTTCTCATAGTGTTTCCTCCTTGAATAGTTCAAATTTCCAATAAAACAGGTGCTGTAGTAATCATTATTATCGACATGAGCAATAACACTAAGGGGAATGTCATCTTCGTCTCAGCAAGTCTTCCTTTTTCCTCTGCCCTTTTTTTCTTTCCTAGCCATAGCAAGGAGCCTTCACCCTGCAGCTTTTCTGTCAATGTACTCCCTTTATTAATATTGTCCTCTACTATTGCTGCAAAACGGATTAATTCCCTAACACCACTTCCTATTGCGAATTCCCTGATTTCTTTTATCATCGGAGTATTGGTCTCATCAATTCTTTTTTGCATCTCTACTATGCCTTCGTATAATGGTCTTTTTTCATGCTTTGCTGCATAACGTTTGTAATCTATAGCAATCTTTTTTAAAGCCGCATCTGTAACAAGTCCTGCGTTAAGCAATAAAATTAATTTATCTATAAAATCCGGGAAGTCATCAATAATTGCTTCTTTTCTGATCTTAAATTCTTTTTCCAGTCCATCGTACCTTTTAAAAAACAGTATTAGATATCCAAATCCGAAAATAGCAAATATTACAGGCAATATGCTTCTTTTTCCCTTGCTCCATTGTATAGAAATATCATCATTTATATGGCTTGGTAAAACTACTTCCTCTTCTAATTCTAATCTCTGCTCTAATTCTTCTATATAATCAGAGAACCTATTTTCTAAAGCTCTTTTATGATCTTTTACTTCTATTGGGGTGACTCTTAAAGGGATGCTAACATCTTCAACCAGATCTTCTAAACTTAAGCTAGCTGT
>JAAYSU010000160.1 GCA_012523915.1 Clostridiales bacterium | reverse complement strand
ACCTTCTTCCACTCTTTGTGATGAAGTCTCCAAAGCTTAAAACATCAGCCTCAAGCATAAAATCTATAAATTCCCTTTTATAACCCATCTCATTCCTCCAAAAGCTCAATCTCTTTAATAGACTTATAATTATATTCTAACATAAATTCCCTAAGTTCATTTTTGATCCTTAAAGGAGCTGTGGGATCAATCAAAGATGCAGTTCCTACTGAAATTGCATCAGCTCCAGCCATTAGAAACTCCACAGCATCTTCACCCGTCATTATGCCACCCATCCCGATTATGGGAAGATTAACAGCCCGCCTTACCTCATATACCATGCGAAGGGCTACAGGCTTAATAGCAGGACCAGATAATCCTCCCACCCTATTTGCCAAAACAGCCTTTCTTTTGGCAACATCTATTCTCATTCCTAGAAGGGTATTTATAAGCGATAGGCAGTCTGCACCCGCAGCTTCTACTGAACGGGCGATTTCGGTAATGTCAGTAACATTTGGCGACAGCTTTACAATAAGAGCTTTTTTGGTAATCTTTCTTACCTTCTCTACCAGTGAAAAGGCCATCTTGGGTTCAGTCCCAAAGCTTATCCCTCCTTCTTTTATGTTAGGACAGGATATATTTAACTCAAGCATGTCGATATCAGTCTCAGAAAGCCTCTCTACAACCCTGCAATATTCTTCTATAGTCTTACCTACTACATTTACGATAATTGGTGTATCATATTTTTTCAATAAAGGAAGCTCTTCTTCTATGAAAGGTCCAACACCTTTGTTCTGTAAACCTATTGAATTTAACATTCCTCCGTAGGTCTCAGCTATTCTGGGAGTAGCGGTTCCCTCCCACTCCTCATAGGAGACCCCCTTTGTCGTCAAGGCTCCAAGTTCACTCAAGTCATAGAAGGCTCCGCTTTCCCTTACTGAGAAGGTCCCCGATGCGGTAGTAATAGGGTTCTTCCACTTAACCCCAGCGATATTTACACTCATATCTAAATTATTCATCCCAGACAACATCCCTTCCCCAAAATACAGGTCCATCTTGGCAGACTTTCTTTCTTGTTATCCCATCAGCCTCTTTAGTCTTACATACACAGCCTAAACAGGCTCCATAACCGCAGCCCATTCTCTCTTCCATGGAAAGTTGAACATCAGGAAAATATTCAGCTACTGCCTTAAGCATAGCTTTAGGGCCGCAAGAAAAATAATAGTCGGCATTTAAGCCTTTGGCTTTTATTAGATCCAACACATTTCCGTGGAATCCAACTGTCCCTTCATCGCTTGCAAGATGTACATTACAAGGAAAATCATCTATTAAAAAGGGCTGCTCCTTAAAACCCAGTACTGCTTCTACCCTAACACCCTTTTCAAGCAGGGCGTAAGAAAGTTCTAAAAGGGGTGGTATTCCAATGCCACCGCCTATCAACATAGCGGACTTTCCCCTTTCTACTTGATCTAAATAGAAGCCCTGTCCCAAGGGTGTAGATACTCTTATCTTGCAGCCTTTTTCATAGCTGGAAAGTTCCTCTGTTCCTTTCCCTACAACACCGTATACAAGGGTAAGAAGATCTCCTTCCTTTCTGCAAACGCTGATGGGTCTTGGTAATAGCTTATCCTTGCTGTTCAAGTAGAGATTTACAAACTGTCCAGGCTCAACATCAAACGAGTAATTAAAAGATATCTCACAAACATCTTTAGCTATAAATTTATTCTCTAATATTGTTACTATTTCTATCTTTTTATCCATAATTAATTCACCCTACATGACTCTTTGTAAATCTTCCCTCATAATTATTACAGCTTTTCTTGATGCTTGAGCAAATTCAGGCCCTATTTCTGATACATCTGCAAACTCATCATCATTTCTATATGCTGCTATGATTCCTCGGGAAGAATTCACTATGATTCCTAAGCCATCCTTATCAAAATATCCTTTAAGATCCTCTCCTTTTCCTCCCTGAGCTCCATATCCAGGAACCAGGAAAAAGGTGTTGGGCATCCGATTTCTTAAGGCCTCCCCCTCTTTTACTTGAGTAGCCCCTACTACTGCCCCAACCCTGCTATAACCATACTGTCCCATCAAATCCTCTCCCCAGCCCTTTACTAGTTGGGCTACATGAAAGTAGAGAGGCTCTCCATCTATAAGGCGGTCTTGGATTTCTTTACTACTGGGGTTGCTGGTCTTAACAAGGACGAATATTCCCCTGTCTCTTTCTTTGCAGTAATTTATAAAGGGTTCTATGCCATCTGTTCCAAGGTAGGGATTTACTGTAACCGCATCCTCCTTCCAGAGATCATAAAACTCTCCATCAATCTCAACCCCACCTATATGGGAGGCATAGGCCCTGGCCGTTGAAGATATATCACCCCGTTTTATATCACCTATAACTATAAGTCCTTTTTCTTTAGCATACTCTATTGTTGATATATAAGCTCTGACTCCTTCTAAGCCATATTGTTCATACATGGCAATCTGAGGTTTTACAGCAGGAACAAGGTCATAGACACTGTCTACTATTCTTTTATTAAACTCCAAGAACATTTCCGCTACTGCCCTTGGAGTTTTGCCGAAACGCTCCAGCATGTCCTTTTTTATATAATAAGGGATCATCTCATAAGTAGGATCCAATCCTACCACTGTAGGATTCTGCTTCTCCCTTATCTTATCTATCAAAAAATCTATCATGGTATATCACCTTTCCTTCAACCAGTGTGTAAACTACTTTCCCGAACACTTTCATACCTTCAAAGGGTGTATTTTTACCCTTGGAAACAAAATCGCTAGAATCGATCCTGTATTCATCCTTGATATCGATAATTGTCAAATCCGCAGCCCTTCCCACATCGATAACTCCCCTATCAATTCCAAGGATCTTAGCGGGCCTTACACTCATCCTATCTATCAGTTCCATAGTTGTAAGTATACCCTTTTTAACAAGCTCGGTATAGCTTACAGCAAAGCTTGTTTCTAAGCCGACTACACCAAAGGCCGCTTCTTCTATATCCACCATCTTCTCACTTTCATGATGGGGTGCATGATCTGTGGCTATTGCATCGATGGTACCATCTTTCAAACCCTCCCTAATAGCCAGCATATCCTCCTGGTCTCCCAGGGGAGGATTCATCTTCCTAAGCCCATTTTCCACATCCCTATCAGTCAGGGTGAAATAGTGGGGAGCAGTCTCGGCTGTAATGTCTAAACCACAATCCTTTGCCATCCTTATTAAATCAATACTCTCCTTTGTACTGATATGGCAAAGATGGAGCTTGCAGCCGGTTTCCTTGGCTAAAAGAATATCCCTTGCTACAATAATTGCTTCAGTCTCCTTAGGTATTCCCTCAATTCCGAGCTCCTTTGATCTTTCGCCTAAGCGGATCGAACCTCCAGTAAGCTTTTGGTCCTCGCAGTGGGAAAAGATGGGGAGATTAAAGGATTTAGCCCTTTCCATGGCCATCCTCATAAGTCTTGTATCAGCAACAGTTTTACCATCCTCACTTATAGCTGCTATACCCCTATCTGTCAATTGATGGCATCTAGTGGAAAGAGCAATTAATTCTTCGATATCAACTAGCTCTTTACCTTCTTGCCCTTTAGTAATCGATGCAACTGGTAAAAGGTTTATGCCATCTGCTTTTTGGTCTATATAAAGTACCGTTTTAGGATTATCTGTGACAGGATCAGTATTAGGCATACAGCATACGGTAGTGAACCCACCTTTTGCCGCAGCTTTACTCCCACTTATTATATCCTCTTTATAGGTGTAGCCGGGATCTCTGAAATGCACATGTAGATCTATGAGCCCGGGAACCACCAGCTTATCACTTGCATCTATGTACTCTGTATCAGGAATAATTGCTCCAGCTTCCCTTATCTCCGTTATTTTTCCCTTCTCAATATAGATGTCATATATACCTTCCAGCTTATTTCCTGGACTTAATACGTAGCCATTCCTTACGCATAATTTCATTCTGCCAATCCCCCTTCATAGATACAATATCATCGCAGTATTCACACTTATACTCCCTCTCCTCTCTATCTATTAATACAAAGACATGGGGAGCATTGCGTTCGATTGAAGTGACACATCTTGGATTCTTGCACTTTATTACATCTACCACTCTTTCAGGGATTTCAAGTCTTATCTTTTTTACAACCTTGTGATTTTCTATAACATTTACTGTTGCCTTAGGGTCTATAAGCCCGAGATCACTTAAATCTATATCCGTTACATCGTTTATCTTTATCATATCCTTACGCCCGTATTTCTTGCTTGGGGCATTCATAATAAATGCTACTGTATGCTCAGAAGTATCAATATCTAAATAATTCAGAATTTTTGCGCCTAGTCCGGCTGTTATATGGTCGATCACAATCCCCTTTTCTATACTATTTATGACTAACATCTTATCACCTCTTTCCCATCTCCCATTAATCTAAACCCAACAATTTTATTATCAAAGCCATCCTTACATACATTCCATACTTGGCCTGCTTAAAATATATTGCCCTTGGATCATTATCCACTTCAACAGCTATCTCATTTACCCTTGGGAGGGGATGCATAACAATCATATCTTCTTTTGCAAGGGCCATCTTCTCATTATCCAATATGTAGTGATCCTTCAACCTTACGTAGTCTTCTTCGTTGAAGAACCTTTCCTTCTGCACCCTTGTCATATAGAGGATGTCCAGTTTGTCAATAACTTCTTCTATCCTCCTAACCTCCTCATATTTGATTCCGTTTTTTCTCAGTACCTCTTTTCTCACATATTCAGGAATCATAAGTTCTTGAGGAGATATCAATATGAAAGTAATGTTTTCATACCTGGACAATGCCTTCATAAGCGAGTGAACTGTACGACCGAACATAAGATCACCACATAGTCCTACAGTAAGGTTTGAAAAACCGCCTTTTAAAGAACGAATCGTAAGAAGGTCGGTAAGAGTCTGGGTCGGATGCTGGTGTCCTCCGTCACCTGCGTTTATAATAGGGACTTCGGATACCATGGTTCCAATCCTGGGCGCACCTTCTTTAGGATGTCTCATAACAATAATGTCTGAGTAACATGATACAGTTCTTACTGTATCTGCTATACTCTCACCCTTCGCAATTGAGCTTGATGTGGGTTCTGAAAATCCAATTACCTTGCCTCCCAACTTGAGCATGGCCGCTTCAAAACTGATTCTGGTTCTGGTACTCGGTTCAAAGAACAGTGTTGCTAGCAAATTCCCTGCACAAATGTTACTATATTCTGAAGGCTTTTTTATTATCTCCTCCGCTAGGTCAAATATTTCATCCAGCTCCTCGACAGATAGATCCATGGGCTCGATTAAATTCCTACTTTTTAACACAGCTATAACTCCTTTCTAAGCAAACAAAAAACCTTCCATTTCGGAAGGTCTGATATGAAAGAAAAAGGGGAAATGTAAAATAAATATTGGATCAAAGCAGATTTTCTGCCCACCTCCATATAATTCATTACATTGCCACTCAATAAAGTTCATTTTTACCCCTTTTCTATGTACTTATTTTAACTCTCAACACAATAAAATATCACCTTAATAATATCATGTCAATACCTTTTATAAAGATTTTTGCTCAATAAAACCATATTTTTTACGCATATCAAAAACCATATGAATAAAACTATGGTAATAAGGGATGAATTTTCCATTTTCTATCATCTTAAGTATTTCATCCCTTGATGCCCATCTGGCAGCTTTAACTTCTTCCTTTTGAAATCTTAAATTGCCAATATCTATTTCTTTCTCTATTAAATATATATCATCAAAGCCGTTTTTAAAATTAACAGTAAAATGAGGCCTTATGTTTTCAAAATCCAACTCTATGCCCAGTTCCTCTTCAAGCTCTCTTTTAGCCGCCTCCTGGCTGGTTTCTCCTTGAATTGCGCCCCCTCCTACTGTAAGGTCCCATTTGTCCGGCCATCTCTTTTTATTTTCATGCCTATGTTGAATCAGCATCTTTCCTTCTTTATTAAATATGCAAACATGGACTACTAAATGATAGTCTCCTTCTGAAACTTCTTCTCCTCGAATCATAACCCTATCCGTCTTATTTCTTCTGATATCGTAAACATCCCAAACTTCCATTAAATCAAACCTCTTATTTTTTCTATTCTTTAAATTATATACTAAACCCTTAATATTTCAATTCTTAACATACTTTATATATTAAATAATACTATATATTAGTTTAAATCGAAGGAGGTTTCAATTATGTTATCCAAAGAAGACTTTATCGGTATTTCTATAGAAATTAATCTCTATTTTCAAAGGATTATGAAAGAACACTCATTTTTCATGGAGACCGCTTTACCACCTGCAGCAAAAACTTTTATAGAGGATGCTAAAAAATTTAAACTAAGTTTCGAGCAACTCCTATCCGAAACCGTGAACTTAGCTAAGGGCGTAATATCAAGAGAAGCAATGGAATCCAATGCTTTCGTTACCCCCTTTACTCTACAGGCTGAAGAGGTAAGCACTAGGCTGACCGGAGCAAGTCTAGATACTGAGATTACCAAATCGGAATATAGATTACTTGAAGATTCTAAACGTATTCACAGAGATTTAGATCAAGCTTTAGATGACTTAAACAGAAGAACTTATTATTCACTGAAAGAGTTAATAGCTTATAAAAAGAACTTATTAAATATGCAATTGGATTGCAAAGTCTATGCAAGCCTTTACCCCTTAATAATCATACATATTACCCGTGAAGCAGAATATTACCTAGAAATTTTAGAAGCACTAATGAACAGAAGGCTCCCAAGGAGGAGCCTATGCGATGAATTGAACTTCTGGAACAATATTATGGGGGAACATGCACAGCTTATTGACGGCTTGTTGGATCCTACTGAAAAATCCCTTAAGGAAACTGCAGCTAACTTTGTCGGAAGATTCGACAAGCTAGTAGATGAATGCTTAAAAGCATCAGAGAGACAAATTATCCAAAGAAGCTTTGAAGCTACAAAAGAAATTAGAGATTTCAAGAGAACAGGCACAGAAGGCTTGCTAAAATGTAGCATCAGATCAATTGTTATTCCTCTGCTTGCCGACCATGTGCTTCGAGAAGCTAATTTTTATCTAAGAATGATCATAGAAAAATAGTTACACACAATTCCCCTTAACTAATACTATGTATTAGTTGAAATAAAAAGGAGGTCCCTATTTTGTTATCCAGAGAAGACTTTATAGGTATTTCTATAGAAGTAAATCTCTTCTTTCAAAGAATTTCTAGAGTCGTCAATCATTTGTGACAAAGACCTCTGAAAAACATTCTTTAAAAATGTTTGGTTGTT
>JAAYSU010000159.1 GCA_012523915.1 Clostridiales bacterium | reverse complement strand
TATTGTTTAAAACTGTGCGCACAATTATATTATATAAAAAGATTGACTAAAATATAAAATTTGCTTAGAAAGGTGCGGTTTATTATGAGAGAAATTCAGGTGCACGAACGTCCTGGAATGGGGCAAATGATTCCTTTGTCACTGCAGCATTTATTTGCAATGTTTGGGGCTTCCGTGCTAGTTCCGATGCTAGTAGGGGTAGACCCTGCGCTGCAGTTACTATTCAATGGCATAGGTACTTTACTATACATTGCTATTACAAGGGGAAATATACCTGCCTTTTTAGGACCAAGTGCAGCTTTTGTAGCTGGAATAGGTACTATTATTGCCAGTGAAGGGCACGCAGCAGCTTTAGCTGGCTGTATTTCAGTAGGTATATTATTTGTTATTGTAGGCTATATTGTTAAAAAAGTTGGGATTGGCTGGATCGATGTGGTCTTACCCCCTCCTGCGATGGGTGCCGTTGTTGCGACGATTGGTTTAGGTCTAGCCGAATATTCAGCAGGGTTAGCCGGCCTAATTCCTGGATCTGTAGCTCCTGAAATGCAAGGAAAAACTATTGCAGTCTCAATGTTTACATTAGCAGTAGCAATTCTTGTTAGCGTATTATGTCGCGGATTTATAAAAGCTGTACCAATATTGATTGCTGTTATAGCAGGTTATATATTTGCATTTACTCAGGGACTAGTAGACACAAGTATTATTCATGAAGCAAGTTGGTTTGCAACTCCGAACTTTGTTACTCCACAATTCAGCGCGAAGGCAATTGCGGTAATACTTCCAGCTGGGATAGTTGTATTAGCAGAGCATGTGGGAGATTTGTCGGTTACTGAGAAAATAGTAGGACATTCCTTAATAAGAAAAGAAAACGGTCTATCAAGATCATATATGGGAAATGGTGTAGGAACAATTTTATCTTCCTTTTTTGGAGGAATGCCTGTAACCACCTATGGGGAAAATGTCGGAGTAATGGCTTTAACGAAAGTCTACTCTGTATGGGTAATAGGTGGAGCAGCAGTTTTCTCTATATGTCTAGCATTTATAGGGAAAGTAAGCGCAATTATAAGTGCAATGCCAGCACCTGTCATGGGCGGCGTCTCGATTCTACTATTCGGCATGATCTCTGCTTCGGGTCTACGTATGTTAGTCGAGTCGCGGGTTGATTATGGTAACAACAGAAATCTGATAACATCTGCAGTAATTCTTATTCTAGCTGTGGGAAAAGCAAAGATTTCAATCGGCCCCTTGGAATTTGAAGGGATGGCATTGGGTGCAATAGTAGCCGTAGTTTTAAGCTTGTTCTTCTTAGTTGTAGATAAATTAGGTTTAGGAGATTCAAATTAGTAAGAGAGAAAATAAGCTTGTAATATGTTAAAATAGAGTTGTTGTAGGCAACTCTATTTTTGATAGGAGAGATTATATGGAATTCGATACTGTAATTTTTGATTTAGATGGTACCCTTGTCGATTCCCTTGAGGATTTAACTCAAAGTGTAAATATAGTATTAAAAAGTGAAGGTTATCCTTTAAGAACTACTGAGGAAGTCAAAAGATTTATTGGTGATGGTTATCGTCTCCTCATGAAACGATCACTTCCTTTAGGAAGCGAAGACAAGGTAATTGATCGCTGTACAAGTTTGTTTGAAGAATACTATTTTAAAGATATAATTGGCAATACAAAGCCCTATGAAGGTATTATTGATATTCTAAAAGAGCTTAATAAAAGGGCTATAAAAATTGGAGTTGTTTCCAATAAGAAAGATGATGCCACTAAGGAAATATGCAGGTTCTTTTTCACACCCTACATAGACATAGCAGTTGGTGACAATCCGAAACGAAAGAAAAAACCTGCTCCTGACAATGTATACGAAGTAATGTCAAAGCTTAAATCAAGCAGGGATAAGACAATATATATTGGCGATTCAGATGTAGATGTAAAGACTGCAAAAAATGCTGGTCTGTACTGCATTGCAGTTACTTGGGGATATCGGCCAAAAGAGATTCTTGAAAAAGAGAAGGCTGATTTAATAATTGATAAGCCGAGTGAAATTCTAACTTTGCTATAGTAATGGTTGTTGTAAAACAGAACAAGGGGTATAATAATAAGGCACTATTTTTAAAAAGAGGTTAAACAATGTTTGTATATTTGGACAATAGTTCGACAACTCGTCAATATGATGAAGTAACTGATGAAATGATCAAATATATGAAGGATGATTTTGGCAATCCTTCATCTTTACACCGTATGGGAATGATTGCAGAAAATGCTGTAAACAAAGCCAGAAAAACGATTGCGACTTCTATAGGAGCAAAAGAAGAAGAGATGTTTTTTATGGGAAGCGGTACGGAAGCTGATAACACAGCAATCTTTGGTGCTGCACAGGCAAGGAGGCGAAGGGGAAATAAGATAATGACTTCGCGGATTGAACATCCGGCTGTAATGGAAGCCTGCAAGAGATTAGAAACCATGGGGTTTTCCGTTGAATACATCAGTGTAGATAATAAAGGTTTGGTGGATTTACAAGAATTAGAGCAAAAGATCGATGATAATACTATTTTAGTAACCATTATGTATGTCAATAATGAGCTAGGTACGGTGCAACCCTTGCAAAAGATAGCTAGCTTATTGAAAGAAAAAGCCAATATTTTGTTTCATACAGATGCGGTACAAGCATTTGGTAAAATACCTTTTACAGTAGATGATATAGCTGTAGATTTAGTGTCTTTAAGCGGGCATAAAATCCACGGACCAAAAGGAACAGGTGGATTATATATCAAAAAAGGAGTCAACATAGAGCCTTATATCTTCGGCGGTGGACAGGAGAAAGGCTTTCGCTCGGGTACTGAGAATACTCCCGGTTTGGTTGGCTTCGGACTTGCGGCTGAAATTATGAACAGAAATGCAAAAAATAGAATAGAGAAAATAAGGAAAACAAGGGACTATCTCTTAAATGGGATAAAAGATGAAATTCAATCAATAAGGATTAACAGTCCTATAGAAGTTTACGGGGAAACAAATGCTTCTCATAGCTGTAGTCCTGCTATTCTAAATGTAAGCTTTTTAGGATGCCGTGGTGAAGTATTGCTTCATTTCCTTGAGGAACAGGGTATCTATGTATCTACAGGTGCTGCTTGTTCCTCCAAAAAAAAGGGTAATAGGGTCCTTTCAGCTGTAGGTATGACAGAAGAAGAAATTGACAGCACAATACGATTTAGTTTCAGTGAATTCAATTCAATAGAAGAAATGGATTACGTATTAGTAAAGCTTAAAGATGCCGTCAATAGGATGCGTAATTTAAGGTCGAAAAAATAGTAAATGGAGGATGTTTTGAAAAACAAAAACACATATATAGTAAGATACGGGGAACTAGCTCTTAAGGGTATGAACAAACCCTATTTTGAGCGCATGTTAATAGATAGGATCAGAAAGCTTTTAAAAAAATATGATGGAATTCAAGTGAGTCGTGAAGATGGCCTACTTGTTGTTCGGACACCTTTAGATTTAGATGAATCACTTGTGATCGATGAAATATCTAAGGTATTCGGTGTAGAATCGATAAGCCCTGCAATAGAGGTTAGTTCGGATATAGAAAAAATAGCAAATGCTTCTATTGAGTATATGAAGGATATAATCGAAAAAAAGGACATTAAAACCTTTAAAATAGAAGCCAAAAGATCTGATAAGAGTTTCCCAATTAAATCGCCAATGATAGCTAGTCAAATTGGTGCTGCTGTTTTGAAAGGATGCAAAGTGTTAAAGGTCGATGTCCATAATCCTGATTGCAAACTCTTTGTCCATGTTAGGCGTGACAGGACCTTTATTTACGAACATAAAATATCTGCATTTGGCGGTTTGCCCCTCGGAACGAATGGGAAAGGACTCGTATTGCTATCGGGCGGCATAGATAGCCCAGTGGCTGCATTTTTAATGGCTAAGAGAGGGATGTATATTGAGTCGGTACACTTTCATTCTTATCCTTATACTAGCGAGAGGGCTTGGGAAAAAGTTAAAGACCTAGCAGGAATATTATCTACTTATTGCGGCAGCATGAAAATACACAGTATCAATATACTTCCCATTCAAGAGGAAATAATAAAAAATTGTCCTGAAGATGAATTGGTTCTACTAGTACGTCGTTTTATGATGAAGATTGCAGAACGGATAGCCTTAAGCACAAAATGCCTCATGCTTATAACAGGAGAAAATTTAGGCCAAGTGGCTAGTCAAACAGCAGAAGCATTGGTTGTTACGGATAATGCTGTTAATATTCCGGTCATGAGGCCCCTTATAGGAATGGATAAGGCTGACATAATCAATAAGGCAAGAGAAATAGGTACCTACGATACATCTATATTGCCATATGAGGATTGTTGCACTGTATTTCTACCTAAACATCCTAAGACTAAGCCTAAACTTGAGAAAATTTTAGAATCGGAAAGTCTTTTGGACAAGGACAGTTTAATAGAAAATGCAATTCAATCTAAAGAAACTATAACTATTTATCCAGAATAATAAGAAAATCGACAAAAGAAGAACTTATCCCCTTTTTTCTCCTAAGGACAAGCTAATATATTAGGCTGTATAATAATATGAGAGTAAAGGGGGGTTTTTTTATGGGCATAACATTCGAAATGATAGATGACATTTTAATTGCAGTCCTTTCTGGCGAACTGGATCATCATTCGTCGCTAGAAATCAGAGAGGAAATTGATCATACATTTGACGCCTTCCAAGCTAATAATTTAATTTTGTCATTTGAAAAGGTTACATTTATGGATAGTGCAGGGGTAGGCGTAATTATGGGTAGATATAATAAAGTGAGAAGTAAGAACGGTAAGCTTGTATTGTCTGGATGTAGCGAATATATTGACAGAATTTTAGATATGGCAGGTATTTACACAATAGCAAAAGGTTACCCATCTACTAAAGAAGCAATTAAAGCTCTAAGAAGGGAGAAAGGGGAGTAAAAGAAAGTATGGAATACATAAATCAAATAAAGCTGGAAATGAGAAGCAAATCCGAGAATGAGGCATTTGCAAGGTCAGTTGCAGCGGCATTTACTTCACAATTTGATCCGACAGTGGAAGAACTTACAGATATAAAAACAGCCATTTCCGAAGCTATCAGCAATGCAATTATACACGGATACCAGGATAAGGTAGACGGAATAATAAAAATGGAAATAGCGGCTACTGCTTCAGGCAGAATAGTAATAATTGTAGAAGATAAGGGAGTAGGGATTGAAGATATAGATAAAGCAAGAGAACCTCTCTTTACAACGGGAAACAGCGAAGAAAGATCGGGGATGGGATTTACTGTAATGGAGAGCTTTATGGATAAGGTAATAGTGGAATCTACACCCGGTGAGGGGACCCGGGTAACATTAATCAAGGTATTGGATCAGACGAATGGCTTCTAAGTACATACCTCAAAGTAAAGAAGATACTTATAATTTGATTAAGCGAGCACAAGATGGAGACGAAAACGCTAGAGAGCTTTTAGTAAAACAAAACACAGGTCTTGTCAAAAAGATAGCATTAAAATTCGTAGGTACAGGTTATGAACTGGAAGATTTATTACAGATAGGATATATAGGCCTTTTAAAGGCTGTAGACCGTTTTGATATTAATTTTGGCGTGATGTTCTCTACCTATGCAGTACCCATGATATTAGGAGAAATAAAACGCTATTTAAGAGATGATGGAAGAATAAAAGTAGGTAGGCAGGTAAAACAGGATGTTCGCAATATGAAACGAGTTCACGATAATTTTTGCCATATCCACGGAAGATCCCCTAAAATCAGTGAACTTGCAGAGGAATTGGATATGGAAGTAGAAGATGTATTAGCTTTAATGGAAGCTAATGATGCTATGAATAGCTTTGAGAGCCTTGATGACCCAGATAGACAGGAAACACAGCGGGACGATATATACAGAGAAGAAGAAGAGCGCCAGGTGGAAATAATTCATTTAAAAAGCGCAATTCGCAATCTCGCAGAGAGAGAAAGGCAAATTATTGTCTTAAGATACTTTAAAGACATGACTCAGCAGCAGATTTCGGATATGCTTGGAATCTCTCAAGTACAAGTTTCAAGAATTGAAAAAAGGGTTCTTGATTCCTTAAAAAAGCAGATGGAGTAGTTTATTCTATTATTAATTCAGGATATGCTTCAATCTCCGGTATAGGGTAGTCTATGTTCAATATACCTACGACATATCCTGAGCTATCGTATACTGGAGCAGAAGCCGACCAGATCAACAAACCTTCATTATTTTTCTTTGCAAAGTCTGAAGGTTGGGGCACTCCCTTTTGTGCCGATATATAGTGATCTTCAATTTTGTACTTACCCATCCATTCATCGGGTTGCTTTGAAGAGTCTATAGTAAGTTCAAAGTACTCATCACCAGCATTTATATCTGTTAAAACATATATTCTATCTGCGCCGCATTCTATTCTAAACTGATCAAGAGTAGCTTTCAGATTCGAATATCCCTTGTATTCTCTGGCTTCTTCTGAGTCCAGACAGTTGACATATTCATCTGCCCATTCCCCGTCTAATTGAAGGGCATACTTTTTTGCAAGGTTTTCCACTTTGTCTATTATTCTTTGTATCTCATTGGGTATAATATATTCATTTACCTCTTCCAAATCTTCTTCACTATCTATTGAAGTGCAAGCACCAAACATAAAGATAATCGTAAAGATTATCAAAGCCTTAAAGATTGTTCGCATTTAAGCCTCCAAATTGAAATTTCTTATCAATAAATTATATCATATTTTGCATTCAAAAGGATAAGTTCAATATATTTTCTTAATTTGATAAATTTTTCTCAATATATTATCAAAAGTGGTTGATTTTATGTTCTAAAGGTGATAGATTTAATATAGTTGTTAAATATATAACAAATATATATACTAATCTTCATATAGGAGGCATGATTATGAACTTTCAACTAACAAAGGAACAGGAATTTGTAAGAAAAATGGTCCGGAAATTTGCTCTAAATGAGGTAGAACCTCTAGCAGCAGATATTGATAAAGAACACAGATTCCCGGTCGAAACTGTAGCTAAAATGAGAGACTACGGACTTTTAGGTGTTCCCTTTCCAAAGGAATACGGAGGTGCAGGAGGGGACCATATTGCTTATGCTATCACAGTAGAAGAACTTTCAAGGGTTTGTGCTTCTACCGGGGTTATCTGTTCAGCTCATACATCCTTATGCGGCTGGCCTCTTTTTGCTTATGGAACAAAAGAGCAAAAGGAAAAGTATCTTATCCCTGTGGCAAAAGGTGAAAAGCTAGGCGCTTTCGGTTTAACCGAACCTAATGCCGGAACCGATGCGGGTAGTCAACAAACGAGAGCAGTTGATAAGGGTGATCATTGGGAATTAAATGGTTCAAAAGTATTTATTACTAACGGTGGGTACGCTGATGTATACATAGTCTTTGCCATGACGGATAAGAGCAAAGGAAGCAGGGGAATAAGCACTTTTATAGTTGAAAAGGATTTCCCCGGATTCTCCATAGGTAAGACTGAGGAAAAGATGGGTATTTGTGCCTCCTCGACTACTGAATTAATCTTCCAAAATTGTAAGGTACCAAAGGAAAACCTCTTAGGTAAGGTTGGAGATGGTTTTAAAATAGCGATGACAACGTTAGATGGCGGCCGTATAGGAATAGCTGCCCAGGCTCTTGGAATTGCCCAAGGTGCTTTTGATGTAACGATTGAATATATGAAAGCCAGGAAACAATTTGGCAGAAGTCTGTCAAAGTTCCAGGCTCTTCAGTTTGAAGTTGCAGATATGAAAACCCGCATAGATGCTTCAAGGCTTTTAATTTATTATGCGGCTGATTTGAAAGATAGAAATCAAAAATATGGACCAAACGCAGCAATGGCAAAACTCTATGCTTCAGAGACTGCTATGTATGTTACTACAAAATGTGTACAGTTGCATGGAGGTTATGGATTTACCAAGGATTATCCAGTTGAGAGAATGATGAGAGATGCTAAGATAACAGAAATATATGAAGGAACTTCACAAGTTCAAAAGCTAGTTATAGCAAATCATATATTTAAATAAGAATAAGGAGGGTTTGAACTATGAAAATAGTTGTTTGCTTAAAGCAAGTTCCAGATACAAATGAAGTTAAAATTGATCCAAAAACAGGAACTCTTATAAGAGAAGGTGTTCCTTCAATAATAAATCCAGATGATAAAAACGCTTTAGAAGAAGCATTAGTTCTAAAAGAAGAAAATGGTGCACATGTTACAGTAGTAAGCATGGGACCACCACAAGCTGAAGCAGCTTTAAGAGAAGCTTTAGCTATGGGAGCAGACGAAGCTATATTAGTATCAGACAGAGCTTTCGCAGGAGCTGATACATTAGCTACATCAAATGCTTTAGCAGGAGCATTAAGACAATTAGATTACGATATAATATTTGCTGGAAGACAAGCTATAGATGGAGATACTGCTCAAGTTGGACCAGAAATAGCTGAACACTTAGGACTTCCACAAGTTACTTATGTTGAAGAAGTAAAAGTTAATGGTAATGAATTAGAAGTTAGAAGAGCTTGGGAAGACGGATATGAAACTCTAACAGTAAAAACACCAGTTCTTTTAACAGCTATAAAAGAATTAAATGAACC
>JAAYSU010000158.1 GCA_012523915.1 Clostridiales bacterium | reverse complement strand
TTATTCCTCCAAGTGCTCCGATGGTAATGTTCTGCGTTGCCATGGGTACTTCGGTAGGTAAGCAATTTATTGCTGGAGTTGTCCCAGGAATTTTACTTGCCTTAGCATGGTGTTTATATGTATTTGTAACATGTTCAGTTAAAAAATATGGCACTAAAATCAATTACACTGCTAAGGAATCAGTGCGCATCTTTATAGAAGCAATTCCTGCCTTGATATTTCCCGTAATAGTGCTTGGATCGATTTACTCTGGCTGGGCCACTCCAACCGAGGCTGCAGCAATTTCCACTGTGTATGTATTACTGATAGAAAAGTTTATATACAAAACCCTTACGCTTGACAATATGGCCAACTTCTTTTACAGAGGAATATTACAAGCCGCAACATTACTGCTTATTATTGGATCGGCAACAGCTTTAAGCTATCTTATTAACACTATGCGGATACCTGCGTTGGCTGTTGATGTTATCTCAAGCATGGTCAGTACACAGGGAATGTTAGTATTTGTAATAATGCTTATGCTGATTATAGCCGGATGCTTTGTTGATACTATAGCTTTAATTGTAATTTTAGCCCCAATTGTAGTACCACTATTAAATATGTATAATGTCGATCTTATACATTTTGGTATTATGGCAATTTTAGCTTCACAAATAGGATATATTTCGCCACCTTTTGGCACAAATCTATTTGTTACCATGCAGGTTTCAGGAAAGAGTTTTGGATTTGTAGCAAGATCCATCGTACCCTTCATCATTATATTAATAGCGATGACATTTTTCATATGCTACGTACCGCAAATCTCTTTATACCTGCCAAGCCTAATGCGGTAGTAATGAAGTTATAATAATAGGTATTTATTTAGAAAGGAGTTCAAATCATGTCTTTCCACTTGTTTGATACCGGAAAAGAAAAAACAAATTACACAGAGCAACTTTGTAGATTTATTCATGATCTCAAATATGAAGACATACCCCCAGAGGTAGTTGAAAGAGCTAAAATGATTGCTATGCAGACTATCGGCGCGTCATTGGCCGCTAATGGTATACCTTTGGTTGAAAAAGCCGTATCCCTTGGTAAGCGTTGCGGTGGTGAAGGCGGAGAAGCAACCATATGGATTGATGGTAGTAAAACTAGCATACCCGGTGCGGTGTTCTGTAACAGTACTTTAGCCGATGCGCTTGACTGGGAGGATTGTGCTTGGACAGGCCATCCTTCGGCAGGTATTGTACCCGTAGCCCTGGCATGCTCAGAGGCACTCAATAAATCAGGGAAAGAATTTTTAACAGCCATCGTTGCTGGTTATGAAGTATATACTCGTATAGCTATGGCAGTTCAGCCTCCTGAAGATTGGCCAAACTACAAAGGTTGGGGACTCACAGCATGGCAGATATTTGCTGCTGTTGTTCCTGCTGCAAAACTTTTAGGCTTGGATGTTAATAAAATAAATCAGGCCATAGGATTTGGTGTTACTAGTTGTCCAATTCCACAGAGTTTCCACCAGTCAGCTATGAGCGATGCCTATCACTACGAACATGGTTTCCGCTCAATGGAAGGTGTAATGTGTGCTTTCAATGCTGAGGCTGGAATAAGCAATTATATGAATGCGTTAGATGATCCTTGGGCATTTGAAAACCACGTGTCAACTGAACCAGATAACAGCTGGTATACTAAAGACCTTGGTAGCAGATGGCTCATCATGGAAACACTGTTAAAGCACTGGCCTGCTAACATGTGGATACAGACACCATTGGAGCTAACTGACATGATTATGACAGAAAATAATATTACGAAGGACGATATTGCGGAAATAATAATAGATCCTCCTACATATTTGAGGATGGCCTATTATCCAGAGGGCTATACATCACTGACTCAGGCCCAGTTCAGCATGCCATTTATGCTGGCAAGCTATATCCTTGACCCAACTCCAAGTTCCAAATGGCTACGTGAAGAGAAACTTAAGGATAAGGAATTACTAGCTATTGCGGCCAAGGTTAAATCTGGACCAAGTGAACCGATACTTATGCCATCTGCATTTAAAAACTTCCAAAAAGGCCGTCATCCAGTAATAACCGTTACAATTAAAACTAACGACGGTAAAGAATACTCAGAGATTATGGAAAAGCATCTGGGACATCCAGGAAATATGATGACTGAAGAACAATTTAAGGATCGTTTCCGTGTACAAGCTTCAGCATGTATGTCTGGTGAGCGCCTAGAACAAACAGTCGAATTGTTGGCAAATGTGGACGACTGCCCTGATATGGCAGAAGTAGCGAAACTTTTACATAAATAAGAATATTAATTTCTCAATCTAGCCCTTCTCCTCCAAGAGCCGTTGCGACATAATATCTAATTTAATATAAGAGTTATAAAGGCGACGGCTCCTTTATTAAAAGATGGGCAGTTGGTTTTATAGGAGGAATTATGAAAAAATATGCTATCATTGGCTTTGGCTGTGCAGGCTTTCATGCAGCAAAATCCATTAGACAAGTCGACCCAGAGGGACAGATTACAGTATTTAATGATACTGGGCAACCCCCATTTAATCCCATGCTTAGCACCTATTATGCTTCAGACAAACTGGGACTTGATGGGGTTTTCCCATTTGGCACGCTAGAAGAATTACAGCAGCAGTGGTCATTAGATATTCACCATAATGTTCGGGTTGATTGGGTAGATGCCCAAAGCAAAACCATTAAGCTAGAAGATGGAAATAAGCATAGCTTTGATTCCATCCTAATTGCTACGGGAGCAAGAGCAATTGTTCCTCCTTCTTTCCGTGAAGGAGGGGGAGATTATTATCTAATGCGTACATTGGAAGATGCTCAAAGACTCAGATCAAGAATAGAAGAGGGAGGAATAAAGCGGGCAACTGTGATAGGTGGGTCTATGGTTGGTATAAAAGTTGCCGAGCTACTCCATGAAAATAATATAGAGACCACCATCGTTGATGCAGCATCCTATCTATTCCCCTTAGCTGCATATGAAAGCATCGCTAAACTAATCCAACAAAGGCTTGAAGAGCAAGGAATAAAGTTTGTTTTCGGGGCACAGGTTTCAACCATAACACAAGAAGGTGTTGTTCTTGGTAATGGAAATACCCTAGAGTCCGATATAGTATGCCTTTGTATCGGCACCACAGCTAATGTGGAACTTGTGGCTAATACAAAAGTTGTTGAAGATAGTCCCGTAAAAGTAAATCGGGGAATAGTTGTAGATATGCATATGCAGACGACTTGCCCTGGCATATATGCTGCTGGGGATTGCTGTGAAGGCATTAACCTTCAGACAGGCAAGACCCAAATAATTGGTTTGTGGGCAAATGCTGCAGCACAGGGATCCTGTGCTGGCAGAAATATGGCTGGAAAATCAACAGTATATTATGGAAATATACTGCATAATATAACTCATTTTATGGATATGGACTTCATTGGTTTAGGTGATCCGACACTTCCTGGCGAAAGACACACATTTAAAAAAGATGACCTTATTGTCGAGGCAGTGCTAGAAGGTAATAAGATCAATAGTATTAATATCTTCGGCAATTACAAGATCAGTGGTATCTTAAAAAACCATCTGACAAAGCTCCTGATGGGAGGAGATTCAAAGTTAACTATAGCACAGCAGGGCCTGTTGGCAAATCAAGGTCTGAGCTGGGAGTTTATTAAGCTCATAGGAGGCGAGATATAGAGATGAATACATTAGAAAGAATGGTGAAAGCAAAAATTCCATCTGATGAGACCGGTATAGAGATTAAGCGCACTATATGTGATATCTGCACTCCTGGGCCTCAGTGTGGAGTAGACGCTTATATTAAAGATGGCCTTGTCATAAAGGTAGAGGGAACTGCTGGCTTTCCTACAAATAACGGGGCTCTATGCACCAAAGGAGCTGCTAATCGCCAATACATATATCGAGAAGATCGTATCCGCACACCTATGCGTAGGGTAGGTGACCGTGGAGATGGGAAATATGAGCCTATTTCATGGGATGATGCCTTTAAGGCTATAGCGGAAGGATTGAATAAGACAAAATCAGATTACGGTGCAGAGTCTGTAGTTTTTATGACAGGCTATCCAAAGTGGTACCGCCCCTGGTTGGAACGTCTCGCTTACTCTTTTGGAAGTCCAAACTATATTACAGAGTCAAGCACCTGCCACCGCGCAGAGGTAATGAGCTGGAAGTTGACATATGGAGTAGAGATGCGCCCCGATATTGCAGGCATGCCCGATCTTTTAGTTGGTTGGAGCTGCAATCCTCTTGTAAGCGCCTACCCCATGGGTCGTAATTACTATAAGTATAAGGAGCAGGGCGGCAAGGTGGTCATTATTGATCCCAGACGTACACCTACTGCAGTCCAGTGCGCGGACATGTATATTCGTCCTCGTGTGGGTACCGATGGATACCTGGCCAACACCGTAGCACGACTTATAGTTGAAAAGGGTTGGGCTGATATGGATTTCATTGAATCCTATACCCATGGCTTTAATGAATACAAGGATATGTTGATGACATATAGCGTGGAGGAGGCAGAGCGCATAACAGGCGTAGCCGCTGAAGATATAGAGGAGCTTGCCAGACTTATCGGCACGGCAAAAAAAGCTGTAGTCATTCCCAGTAACGGTTTAAGCCATCATTCAAATGGTATTACTACCCACCGGGCAGTAATTTGTCTTAATGCACTGACAGGTAATGTGGGGAAAGCTGGTACATTTTTACCTACATTTGAAACCTTTGTTGATATGTTAGCAGGATTCCATACACGGGAGGAGGAATTCAGGCAAGAACCTTTTCCTAAAGATGCTAAACCTAAAATAGGTTCAGCTAAGTTTCCTATTTGGTCTGAGATGGTTGATGAGGCTCAGGGCATGGACCTATTACGACACTGGCAGACAAAGGACCCATACCCAATCAGGGCAATATATGCTCATGGAGTCAACAATAGAATGTATCCTGGATCATCATTACTGCTAGATATGGCAAAAGACATGGAATTTGTAGTTGCAACAGATATTTTCTGGACAGATTTTTGTAAGCATGCTGACATTGTCCTGCCAGCTTGTACCTCCTTCGAGCGTAGTGAGGTAAAATGCTATAACCCAGGTATTATAGTATACACAAGTCCAACCATTGAACCGCTATATGAAAGTCTTGATGATGTTGAGATAATAACTAGGGCAGCAAGGGCATTAAACTTAGATGATGAACTATTGTGTGCTGGATATGATGCCTGCGTCAAATATATTTACAAAGACCAGGACATAGACCTTGATGAAGTAAAGGCTGCTGGTACTCTCTTTAAGATTCCAGTGGATAATCCCCCAGATTATTTGGCTGGTCCAATTAACACATCTAGCGGCAAGATAGAATTTTATAGTGAGTCAATTGCTAAGTATAAGGATTCTCATGGCTTAAATCCCCTTCCTGCTTTTGAAGATGGCTATGACTGCCCTGAAACAGAAGATTTGGACATGGCTCTAATAACCGGCGGTCGTATTACAAATGCCGTACATTCACGCCTACACGATGTACCCTGGCTGCGAAGCCTAAGGCCTGAGCCCTCAGCGGACATAAATCCGAAGGATGCTGAAGGCCTCGGCATTGTGCAAGGTGATGACATTTATATTGTTACACGTAAAGGCAGGATTAAAGTAAAAGCTAATATTAGTGCTATTTCCGCTCTAGGTGAAGTCAACTTCTACCACGGATATCGGGAAGCCAATATAAACGAGATTATACCAGCTGATCACTTAGATCCATATTCTGGTTTTCCGGGCTTTAAGCAAATCCGTTGCCGTGTCGAAAAGGCGGAGGTGTGATTATGAGCAAGATTTTTATACTAGATACCGAAAAATGCATCGGGTGCAGTTCCTGCGCTATAGCTTGTATGGATCAAAATGACATAGAGCCCTATGAAGGAGATATACCCTTTAGGGTCTGCTTTACCGTTGAACAGGGTAGTGATAAAGATTCACCATTTTCTTACTTGACAATGGCATGTATGCACTGCGAGGATGCTCCTTGTATTAATAGCTGTCCAGCAGGCTGCTTAAGTAAGGATATGGATACAGGCTTCACTGTTTTTGATAATAATAATTGTATAGGTTGTCATAGTTGTGCAATGGCTTGCCCCTTTGCCGCACCCTGTTTTGATAAAGATGGCAAGATGGTTAAATGCGATGGGTGCATCGATAGAGTAAGGGCTGGCCTGGAGCCTGCATGTGTGAGAGTATGTCCTTACGATGCACTTCAGCTAGTGGCTAAAGAAGACTATGAGAAGGAACAAAAGTATAAAAAAGCTAAGATTCTAGCTTATATGGCATTTGATAAATAAAGATACATATTTAAAGCCTCTGCAATCATTCAGAGGCTTTTTTGAGAAATAAAGTAATATTGTCTAGAGAGAAGGAATTTCGTTGTATTGATCAGGAAAGTTTTGCTTTCGAAAGTTGTATACACAATCAATAAAGTGTGGAACTGCTGGGTTAGAATTGTTATTCTTCCAGATAAGGGCTGCTCCGTCTTTTAATACTTGTTCCTCTCCGCCTAAATCCAATTTGATAAAGCGCAAGTCGTAATTACAGGCTTCTTTATGTAGTAAAAAATGGATGCCAACCCCCATGCCTGTTGCAATAAGCATAAAGACGGTACTCAAAGAATTTGTTTCTTTGACGAACTTAGGACGAAAGTTACCCTTTGCACAGATTTCCTGTATACGATTGACAGCACGGCTTGAGCTACGAAAAACACAGAGGAAGTTTTCATCTTTCAGCTCGCTTATACATACCCTTTCACGATCAGCAAGCCTATGGGTTGGAGGTACCACCAACATCAAAGGTGACGGGTCATACACATAGTATTCGTAGCCATTAGGGGGGATTGCATAAGAGATGATAGCGCCAAAATCCACCACATTGGAGTCTACTGCCTGCAACAATTCTTCGGGATTATACTGCCTAAGGGATAGGTTGCATAATGGATGACTTCTAATGAAATTATTTATTATCTGTACTAGGCAGCGATTTTCGCTTAAATCAGCTATGCCAATGGTTAGGGTGCAGGATAAAGAAGATATTTCTTGTGGTTTATGAGATTTTAGAGCTTCGCATTGACGCACAAATTCTTTAGCTATCACAAGAAAATGTTCTCCTGCGCTGGTTAACCGGACACTCCTCGTACTGCGCGTAAACAATTTAACTTCAAGATCTTCCTCAAGGCTGGAAATGATTTTACTTACTCCTGGTTGCGATTTGTAAAGCCGATTTGCTGCCTCTGTAAAGTTGAGACATTCGGCAAGTGTTAAGAAACACTTTATTTCTTGTAAAAACATCTGGAACCTCCATCGAAGATGATGAAAATAGCGACTTTTTGTCTAAATTATATCATAGTATTGTAATAAGACAAATAAAAATAAACTTACTAGAAGTGTTTAATGTACTATTGATATTTGATATACTATCATTAATTTGGCCATCTAACAAACTATAGGAGGACAGAGTATTGAAGGGCTGTTTGTTTGACGTCGCTGCAGGCGCATTACTACATGATATAGGAAAGCTTACCTACAGAGCAGACAGGATTGATTCACGAGTTCACACCGAATCCGGTTTTTATTTATTGAAAGGATATGTGGATAAAAAACCCATCCTAGATTCGATTCGCTATCACCATAAAAAGTACTTAATTGATGAAGAACTAGAAAAAGATTCTCCAGCCTACATAGTTTATGTTGCTAATAATATAGCTGCTGGCATAGATAAAATAGATATTGAAGGTGAAGAAAATGCGATCTTTGATAAAGGGATTCCTCTTTCTCCTGTATTCAACCTGTTAAATGGAAATTCCGGAAGTGCGGTTTATAAAAATATTTATCCGAAGGATGATAAAAGGATTCCGGAGACTACTATTGAGTCAAATTATACTATCAGTGAGACAGAATACAATCGACTTCTTCAGGATTATAAACAAGGCCTATCTGGTATTGAATTTACTCCCGACTATATTGATTCAATTCTCGAATTAAATGAGTCTTACCTATCATATGTTCCATCAAGTATTGCAAGAGACCAAGCATCAGATATTTCCCTACATGATCATCAAAGAATAACGGCAGCTATCGCATCAAGTATTTATGTTTATTTAACAGAAAATAATCGCTTGGATTTCCCTTATGAATTATTAGACAGGGAGCAAGATTTTTATGAAGAGCCAGCTTTTCTTATGTTAGGCTGCGATTTTTCAGGCATACAAAATTTCATATACACTATTTCAAGTAAAGCTGCACTAAAAGGTCTTCGGGCAAGATCTTTTTATCTAGATATCATGATGGAACATATTATAGACGGACTTCTTTCCCTTATAGGACTGTCAAGGGCAAATGTTATCTATACCGGAGGGGGACATGCATATGTGCTTTTGCCCAATACTGATTCGGCTAAAGATGCAGTTAATCTATTAGACAAAAAAGTAAATGAATGGCTAATAGATCATTTCGGTATAACCTTATATCTCGCAATCGGAACAAAAGAGTGTTCAGGAAAGGATCTTATGAATATTCCCTATGATAAAGAACCTTACAGCAAGATTTTCAGGGAATTGTCTTTTGAGATATCTAAGAAAAAGCTTCATAGATATAACTATGATCAATTATCAAAGCTAAACACAAAAGACAAAGGTGACAATACCGGTAGAGAATGTCGGGTATGCGGAAGTACAGATTACTTGGTAGAAAACCATGGAGACAACTCAGGTGTATGTAGATTTTGCAATTGGTTAGAGAAAATATCCTCTGCAGTTATAAAGGATAATATTATTTTTTTAGTTACAGATAAGGTAGTTGAAAATTCAGCTTCTATTTTACTCCCCAATATTACATCTGAAGAAGCATACTTAAATATTCTTAAAAAGGAAGAAGCAAGGAGATACTTAGAAGAAAATGAAGCCCATTGTATAAGGGTTTACGGTAAAAATGAAGGCCTGATTGGATTTAATATTGCGACAAAGCTTTGGTTTGGTGATTATTTTAAGAAATCTGAGGATGGTAGCGTAGCTAGCTTTCCTGAACTTGCAGAAGCATCAAAAGGAATAAAAAGACTTGGAGTTCTTAGGGCTGATGTGGATGATTTAGGAGCAGCCTTTATATCAGGCTTTACTAGGACAAATGATAATTATGCTAGTCTTTCACGTTATGCAGTACTATCAAGATCACTTTCTATCTTTTTCAAATACTATATTAACTCAATCGTAAGTCGTGAAAAGGTTGATGAAGATAATCAATTTCATTTAGGGAAAGAGGCACCGGAAGATGGACAAAGGGCAGCAACGATCGTGTATTCTGGTGGTGACGATTTATTTATTGTAGGCGCTTGGGACCAAATCGTCGAATTGGGGGTAGAGCTTAATAATGAATTCAAAAAGTACAGCCAGGGGACGATGACATTATCGGCAGGAATATCATTTTTTGATAGCACTTACCCAATTTCTCGGATGGCAGAAGAAGCTGGAGAACTTGAAGAACAAGCAAAAAAATTTGATGGGAAAAATGCCCTATCATTATTTGGCAGGGAATTAGATGTAAATAAGAGTTCTGGACAAGCTTTTGCTTACCTACATACATATTCATGGGAAACCTTTGTCGAAAAAGTGATAAATGAAAAGTATAGACGTCTTAAAGCATTTTTCGGTGATGAGAAGAATAGTGGAATGGGGGGCTTCAGTCTTTTGTATCGATTGCTAGACTATATTAAAGGCTCGGATATGGATAGGATTAATATAGCTCGGTGTGCCTATACCCTTGGAAGAATGGCTCCACCTGCTAATGCAAGGGCTGAAGTAAAAAGAAAATATAGTGAAATTTCATCCCTTATCTATAAATGGATTTTGTCTAGTGAAGACAGACGTCAGTTGATAACAGCGATGAACCTTTATGCATATTACCATAGAGAACAAAGAAGTGAATAAAGGAGGAAAGGTATATGTCGGATACAATAAAAGACTTAGCTTCGTTAGGCAAGACCTTGGGCTATGAAGGACAAAAACAAAATAATGGTGATCAATTCTATTTACCGGAAGACTACGTTTCCCACGCAGAAAAAATAATGAAGGGTTTGTTAAGAGAAGACCGGTGGGGCAATATGGTCTTTGATCTTACTACTTCACAGCTTAGAAATATACTTTCGTTAATCAATCAAGTCTATAATGAAGTTATATTAATTGAGAAAGAAGATTTACCGGATGAAATAAAATTGAGATTACAATACATTAAAGTCAGATTGCTGTATGAAAGCGGTAGAACAAGAGCTGTAAAAGAGTTTGTAGAAAAGGCTGGTTTAATAAAGATAATTGATGGAATTAACGGTAAAAAGAGCAATCTAATAAAATTTGTTCGCTTTATGGAGGCAATGGTTGCCTATCATAAGTACTATGGTGGCAATTAAAGGAGGGAATACATATGTACGGAAAACTTTTGATAAAAGCTAACTTAGAAGTAGTAACAGGTATGCATATAGGGGGATCTAATCTATTTTCAGCGATCGGCTCAGTAGATTCCGTTGTCATACGTGATGCACGGACCCAGCAGCCCATAGTACCTGGAAGTAGCATAAAGGGTAAATTACGCACCCTCCTACAGAAGTCCTTGAGTAAAAAAATAGTGCTTAATGAACCTAATGATGATAAAGAGGTAGTAAAAAGGTTATTTGGTTCTAGTAAAAAGAATGATATTAAAAAGGCTAGACTCCAGTTTTGTGATGCCTTTCTAACCAATGCGGATGAATTAAAAGATAGTGGATATACAGAGATTAAATTTGAGAATGCAATCAATCGTGCGACGGCAATATCAAACCCTAGACAAATAGAACGGGTTGTAAGAGGTGCGGTATTCGGTTTGGAAATCATATATGATATTGCTCAAGAACAGGAAGCTGAAGAGGACTTTGAGCATATAGCAAGGGCGATGAAGCTACTTCATGCAGATTATCTTGGAGGACATGGTACAAGGGGATACGGCCGGGTACGTTTCAGAAATATAGATCTATTACCGGTTGAAAGCTCGCTTGCTGACAGCAAGCTGTCAATGCTTAAGGGCATACTAAAGGAAGTTGAAAATTATGAACTATAGTATATTCAAACTTAAATTCAAAACTGCCCTACATATTGGTCAAGATAGCGGAGGATCATCATTAGAATCCAGCCAGTCTGTGATTCATGCTGATACCTTGTTTTCAGCCCTTTGTCATGAAGGCTTGGTTTATAATGGTGTGGAAGGGTTAAACAAAATAGTAAGTATGTTCTCAGAGGGACGCTGCTTAATATCTGATCTTTTCCCATATGTAGATGAAGAATTGTTACTTCCAAAGCCTATTCTTGTTGTAAAAAGGGAAGAACAAAGAGGGTTAACCGGAGAAAGAAAGAAGATGAAAAATATTAAGTACATACCCTCATCTGATTTTACTAATTACCTAGCATATTTAACTGGTAAAGTAGATTACACACCGGTTGAACATGATTATGGTATTAATGAGGTTCGGTCGGCTGTAGCTATTTATAATGGTGGGGATTCTGACACGTTTAGAATAGGCACCTTTGTTTTTGCTGAAAATGTCGGCCTATATTTCATAGCCGGCTGGCATGAAGAAGAAGACTATCAATTTCTATTGAAGATCTTAAAATTACTCGGCAAAAGCGGTATAGGAGGAAAGCGTAGTTCAGGGTTAGGAAAGTTTGATGTAGAAGAACCAATTTCCCTTGATTCTCCTTTTACTGAGGGGCAAAAATTAATTAATAACATGCTAAATAGTTATAACGCAGAATGGCAAATGTGCTTATCTGTAGCTATTCCTAGTGAAGATGAAAAAGAGGCCATTGAAGATAGCAGTTATTCACTTATTAGACGTGGAGGTTTCGTTCAGTCTGAAAACTATTCCCAAACACCTCTTAAAAAGAAAGTTACATATTCATTTTCTCCTGGCTCCTGCTTCAAAAAGAGATTTAATGGAACAATATTGGATGTATCAAATTATGGCAACCATCCAGTTTACCGTTACGGAAAACCACTTTTCCTGGGGGTGGATTTATGAGTTCGATAGGTCATCTTGCGATGTATGATATAAAACTTAATACGATAGGACCAGTATTTATAGGTTCAGGGACTTCGATTAATAAAAAGGAATATATATTCGATGAAATAGAAAAAAAGGTATATATCCCCGATATA
>JAAYSU010000157.1 GCA_012523915.1 Clostridiales bacterium | reverse complement strand
TGATTCTGACAAGCCTCGGAACCTGGGGCCTGCCTCAGATGGTACATAAGTTTTATACTATAAGAAATGGAAAAGCAATTAAGATAGGCACTATTATTTCAACAATATTTGCATTTATTATTGCAGGCGGTTCATACTTCCTAGGTTCATTCGGAAGGCTGTTTTATACACCACAAGCCGACGGAGCTGTAGCTTTTGATAGCATTGTTCCTAGCATGCTTGGTCAGGTATTACCTGATGTCTTAATCGGTCTTGTAATTGTAATGGTGTTGTCGGCGTCAATGTCTACGCTCTCAGCCCTAGTTATGACCAGTAGCTCAACAGTGACCCTGGATTTTCTGCATGCCGTATTATTTAAAAACATGAGCAATAAAATGCAGGTAGGTATAATTAAGGCATTTTGTGTACTGTTTGTAATATTATCAGTTGTAATTGCGATAAATCCAAATAACTTAATAACTACCTTGATGTCACTTTCCTGGGGTACACTGGCAGGTGCTTTTTTAGGGCCCTTCCTCTATGGATTGGTATGGAAGGGTGCAACAAAGAGCTCCTTATGGGCATCTATGATTATCGCAATAGCTATCAATGTTATCAATCTTATAACCGGCTTTACAACACCTCCAATTGCAGGAGCTTTCGCAATCCTACTATCCTTTGTAATAGTACCTGTTTTCAGTTTGGTTACACCTAAGATGGACAGAAGATTGGTTGATAGTATATTTTCATGCTATGACGGAAAAGTTGAGGTTAATTAAGACGAAGGCGATATTGACAAGATAGGTAAAGGGTAATAAAATTTTCCATGGTACATTGACTTTGAAATGAGGTTATCATGGAAAACAAAAAAATATATATATTCATGGTGCTGGCCACTATCTGTTGGGCCGGCGCCTTTATTGCAGGAAAATACACTGTTCCATATATACCTGTATTTACCCTCACGTTCCTGAGGTTTTTCTTCGCTGTGATTCCAATGTATATAGTGATGAGGATTAGTAATCATCCTTATCGTTTTAAAAAGAATCATCTCAGAACTTTCATAGCTACAGGTATTATTGGTATGGTTGGATACCATATACTTTTTTTCAGCAGCTTGAAATATACTACGGCAATTAATTCTTCGATTATAGCGGCCATGAATCCTATCGTGACGATAGTATTAGCTTACCTATTTTTGAAGCAGAAGTTAAGCAGGTTGCAATTATTTGGAGTCATCCTATCTTTCATCGGGGTGTTTTTAACAATAACTGATGCTGATCCTGATATAATTATGAACCTAACGCTAAATAAGGGCGACTTGATAATGTTTTCTGCAACGGTATGCTGGGCTATATATGGGATAATAAGTAGCAGGGCTACCCAGCCTAAGCAGAACACTGAGGATAACATAACGCCCATTGCTTTAACATTTTACAGCTTTGTAGTGTGCCTAATATTTTTAATTCCATTTGTTATTTATGAAAGACCTCATCAAATACTTCCTGATCTATCTATAGAAGTATGGACCGCAGTAATATATATGAGTATATTCCCCTCGGTCATCGGATACCTTATCCAGCAACTTGCGATAAAGGAAATAGGGCCTGGTAGGACCTCTGTATTTGTTAATCTGGTTCCGGTCTTCTCAGTTATTTTAGCCGTTGTAATACTGAATGAAATACTTAACCCTATTAAGATATTAACCGGAGGATTAATTATTTTTGGGGTTATTATATCCCAAAGGGAAAGACGAAATGATATCTAAAGGGGAAGTTCAAGAAGTTTAATATAGGCTTTTACTCCCGTTACTAATACCGATTCATCGAAGTCAAAGTTATTGCTGTGAAGGGGAGGAGTGTTTCCGGCCCCTAGGAAAAAATAGACTCCGGGTATTTTCTCCGTAAAAAAGGAGAAATCATCTGATGCCATCGAGGGCTTTCTCAGCGTAATGAAATCAAAATCCTCTGAAAGACATCCCTTTGCCATTTCAAATAGCTCAGGGTCATTTATAGTAGGAGGGTAGCCTTCAGTATGTTTTATCTCAAAAGTACAGCCGAATTTATCTTCATAAGTAGCTGCTATCTGGTGAAGAGAGTTTAGCATTAAATCAAAGTTTTTTTGACTGAAGCATCTGAGGGTTCCGAAAAGTTTAGATTCATCTGAGATAGCGTTTCTAACAGTTCCACTAGTCATTTTACCGAATTTAAGTAGCCTGAATTCAGTCTCTGGCAAGGTGGTCTTTTCCATCTCATATAGGTCTTTTAAATAAAGGCAGGCAATATAAAGAGCATCTATCCCTTTATGAGGTGTTGAACAGTGTGCACTAAGTCCTTTAATTGTTATATCAATCTCGCTTGATTTAGACATGAACTCTATAGGTCTTGAAGCAATTGTATGTGGTTTTTTAGATGGGCCTAGATGCAATGCAAAGATGCGTTTCACATCATACTTTTCAAGAATCCCAGATTCAACTATAGTTTTAGCTCCTCCAGGACTTTCTTCTGCAGGCTGGAAAATCAATAGGACATTATAGGGCAGGTCTATATTTTCCAATTCCCCTGCCAAACCCAACAGCATAGC
>JAAYSU010000013.1 GCA_012523915.1 Clostridiales bacterium | reverse complement strand
CTGTGTTAAGTGGTGAAAGCATCAAGCTGCTGTATGCTCCCCAAAGCCATAAAATAGGCATTTACGGTTTGATATTTGATGCATATGGATTTGGTCACTATATCGAAAAGCTGCCAAACGGTGCGCACTCAGTTTCTCACGGTGGCCAGGGCAACGGCATCATGACGCATTTCCAGGCTGTGCCGGAAACAGGCGATGCCATTATTATCCTCACAAACAGTCAACGAAGCTGGCCCTTCATTGCCTATGTTTTAAGTGATTGGGCGCTTTGGCGAGGGTTTCCATCTGTTGGCATGGGAAGGATTATCTGGGGACATTACGTACTCTGCGCTGTGATCGGAATGTTGATCTCAACAAGCCTTCTGATGGTATTAAGGTTAAATAAGTACAGGCGAACCAGCTTCAGACTGCTTCGAGTTGGTACAGCATCAATTCTGCTTGGAATTTTGATCTGGTGCGCTTGCCAGAAATACTTATTTATTACTTCGGTTTTTCCTATTCTATCTATGTGGCTTGGGGGCGCCACATTAGTGTTCTCCATAGTGCTGCTGTTGTCGGCCTTATTACCCACACAACCAAGAAATAAAGGCCAACTCTAATGCTGAGCTTCGAGTAGAAGTTGTCCCTTCCGTTTTTGTTACCTGATACTGCAGTCACTTATCATATGACAGATGTTTCAAAAATTCAAGTTGTGCGGTAAATTACCAAAAATAATTAAAATATTAATTAAAATATTAATTAATATGTTGTATATTGCATATAATAAATGGTACAATAAGTGCAGAAAAGGAGTGGTAAAGATGCTTGAATCAATTGTGAGTTTCGCCGATAGATTGATCCCGATTTCAGTTTTTAGTCAAGGTAAAGCTAGCCAGATTATAAACGAAGTATTTGAAAAGAATATCGAATATATCATATTAAGAAACAATCTACCGACAGCAGTCTTGGTATCTGTTGAAGAATACAAGAAACAACTGGAGGAAATTGCGAGCCTTAGGAAACAACTTGAAAAAATGGATGAAATGCGACTTCTAACTTTGGCTGCGATGAGAAAGGGTCAGCCAATGACTGCATTTGAAGATTTGATCGCTGAAGAGGGGATAAATCTCGAAGAGATCGCAACTCTGGCCGAGAGTGTAGAAATTGAATAAAATGGAGAATTGGAAGATTTGCTTTTGTGAAGAAGCAAAAGAGGATTTAAAGCAACTGGATGGGTCAATAAAAAAACAAGTATTGGCCGGAATTTACAAGGTTAGCAAAAATCCTTTGCCAAAGCCAGCCGGTTACGGAAATCCACTTGGAAACAAGAAGGGAATGATCTAACCGGCTTCTTTAAAATTAAATACAAAACAATAGGAATCAGAGTTGTTTACGCACTCGCTTTGGAGGGAAGGACAATGAATATAATGGTGATTTCTGCGAGGGATGATAATCGCTGTTATGATATAGCAGCAACTATTGCAAAAAAATATAACGATACCCTATTCAAAGACATTTTTGAGCAATTAAAGTAACGAAAATCTTATCGCTTCAATCAATATTCATATCCCGTCGTAATCTGGTTCATCCTGATTATGCACTTTTAGAGAATGAATGCAAACATATATTATGAAAAATCTTCCAAATTTACTCCGAGATTTTACAAAATGCAAAAACCTCGACGAAAAGCCGAGGTTTCTGCATTTGGCACTCCCGAGATGATTCGAACATCCGACGCACGGTTTAGGAAACCGACGCTCTATCCACTGAGCTACGGGAGCAAGAGCTACTTTTGTATATTAGCATAGGTTTGTCTATATTTCAATCATGCTTTAACATTTTATTGTTCCCAAAATTTCTTATTCCGTAGATTCTTGTTCCTCTAAAAACACACCTGATGCAATGATTCCTCTTGACATTATATCGCCTAGAATTACAGCGTGGTCTATCATTTTATCATATAATTTAACCATCATATTATAATCCTTCTGCACTATTGCCATAATCAGTTCAATTATCATAGCATTGTAGTAATCTAGAGCTTGTTTCCAAACAGTCTGTGCCCAGAAAGGATTAACTTCTGCTAAAAATAATGCCAATTCATCGCTGTTATTGTATAAATCAATTGTTGTTTTATCAACAAGATCTTGTTCATTATTCTTAACTGCTTCAGCCAACTTCCATACAATTAATATATGATTTGAAAGAAGTCTTAAAAAGAACTCAGCTTGAGTTTTGCCGTAAAAGACTTGAAAGGTATAGTAAAAATCTAAGGGTATTTTACTATAGGTTTTTTCTGCAACAGTTTCTAGATTTTCACTTTGTTCAACTGCGCAGTTAATAAGAAGCATAATCCAGGTGGTAAGCTGCTGCCATTGATTTCTGATATCTGTGATAAGGTTAAACTGTTCAAAGGTAAGATATCTTTTTCCAGGCAAGGGATTAGCATGCATATATTTTATCTTATCCATTCTAATGAACTCCTTTTATATTATATTTAATAATATGTTTAATGATTAATAGTTGTTAATGTATAAAGGAGTTCTTGATAATTAGTAATATGAGATTGTTATCATATAGTGTCATTGCAATATTTGACTCGTAGAGTGCATTAATTAGAAAATCACCAGAGGACAAGCTGATTACAGGTACCATTAAAGCTAAGAGGATAAAAATTGTAACTATTCCCTTTATAGCTCCTGCAAGCAGGCCGAATATTCCATCGATAAAACCGATTATTCCTCTACGGTTTTTCTTACTCAATAGAGAGGATAATATGTAAAAGACTATCTTGATTAAAATAACTACAGCTAGAAAAGAGATCACGTTTAAAAGAAAGCTAGACAGTCCATCAGCCAATACAGTTGAAACAGTCTCCTCTGCAGTATTTATTATATCCTTAAGTATTACAGGGAGGTTATCTGATATTGGATCGATTATTGACGAACCTTCAGCCGATATCTTTTCGTGAACTCTAAGATTCACATGATTATATATACCAGTATTTTTACCCAAGAAATCTTTTACCTGTGGGTAAAATGCAAACCCAATAATAATGGATAATAACCATCCAACAGTATGTATAAATGTTCTAACAAAGCCCTTCCGATAACCTTGTGCAGTTGAAAGCACAAATATTATGGCAATTAAGACATCCAGCCACATATAGGGATCTCTCCTTCCGGCATATAGTGTTTGTCGTCAACATATAATTATATTACCAATTTATATGTACTTAGACAAGGTTTTGAAAGATTTTAGATATTCGGGAGGCAGGGATGATGAATTATGTGAGATATAGAAGGTCATTTGTAATGCTAGAAGAACAATCCAGGGATTATTGTGCTAGAGACGCACCGATTAAAGGTTACCTGAAAGTAGAGACGGGAAACAATAAAGGGGCAATGCGCTGTGTGGTGCAGAACCTTAGATATTACAGCAGAGGGGACTATATATATAAGCTGATATTTTTTGGGAAAAGCCGAGATAAAACTATTCATTACGTGATGGGCAACTTAATAGTCAATAGATACGGCAATGGTGAAACATACTTTAGATTTAATCCATTAGACATGGATGGCAAGGGAAACGCTTATCATGATTTTACTGTAGCTATAGTTGCAGCCACATCTAGTATTAATGAAAAAGAACCTTTGCATCCTGTGCTAAAAGGTGTAATAAGACAAGAGAGTCCTTCCAAACGACAAGATGAAGAACCATTAGATGATGAAATTGAGAAATGTGAAGTAGAGACAGAAAAAGAAGAAGTTTGTGAAGAGGTAAAACACGAAGAGGCCGAAGATGTTAGAGAAGAAAATGGGAGACATAGATACAATTCATTTTACAACGAATACCTTGTAAGGTATTGTATACATACCTGTGATGCAGCTAGTGAATATGACGATGTTACACCCTTTGAAAATGACCGTACCAATGCAAGGTGGAAGAGGATACGGGATGTGAGCAGCTTACCCCTTGTATCACCTGGCGCACATTTTTTTGCGGGGCAATATAAACATTATCTTTTTGGGGCCAAGCCGGACCCGGAGGGTAGGGCTGAAGAATTCTATATCGCCATACCCGGGCGTTTTACTCAGGAAGAACAGCCGGACGGTGGCAAATCAGGTTTCGTATACTGGCAACCCATGATGGGAGCTCCAGAAGATAAGGGTTCATACGGCTACTGGATTGTAGCTATAGACAAAAACGGAGATATATTGGAGGTAAAAACTTAAGAATTGTAATGATAAGTAAAGGGAAGAGAATAGAGCTCTTCCCTTTTTAAATTGCGGAGACTTATAAATTAACGGTTATTTGGAAACATTATCTAATAAGTATATCTGATTTAAAAGGGGTAGCTATGAAGTACTTTCTAACTATATTATTGGGACTATTATTAACCACAAATATTTTCTCATGTAGCATCAATAATCCAGATGAACTTGATCAAAGACCTATTGTTGCTGTAAGTATAGTTCCGCAAAAGACATTTGTAGAAGCGGTATGTGAAGACCTAGTAGAGGTGATAACTATAATACCCCCTGGCTATAGTCCTGAAAACTATGAACCCAGTTCAAAGCAGGTTGAAAAATTAAATGATATATCAATCTACTTCTCGATAGGAGTGCCTGCTGAGGGAAAAATATTATCAAATATTGATAACAACAGAGTAGTTATGCTTCATGAAAAAGTAGCTTCTGTTTATCCTGACTTGACATTTGGCTCAGGGGAAAGGGACCCCCATATATGGCTGTCACCTAAGAGAGTTAAGGTAATGGTAGAAGCAATAGCTGAAGAGATGAGCAAAATGGATGAGGAAAATAGAGATAGGTATCTTAGCAATGCAGAAAAGTATTTAAAAGAGCTCGATGATTTGAATAATAAAATGTCATCTATTTTAGAAGATATTGATAATAGAAAGTTCATCGTCTATCATCCAGCCTTTCAATATTTAGCTGATGACTACAATTTAGAGATGTATGCATTAGAAGATGAGGGCAAAGAAACGACACCGAGGCATCTAGAAAACATGATAGACTTCGCCAAGGGAGAGGATATAAAAGTGATATTTTATCAGGAAGAGATAGACAGTCACCAATCAAAGGCCTTTGCAGAAGAGATAAACGGGATAGCAATACAACTTTCTCCACTAGCTGCTGATTATATTGAAAGCATGACTAGAATGGCCAATGTATTGTCGGAGGTAATGATGTGAAGGACAAGGCAATACAAATAGAGAATCTATCAGTATATTATGGTGAAACACCTGCATTAACAGGTGTTTGTTTAGATATTGGCATTAGTGAATACCTGGGGATTATCGGACCTAACGGAGGGGGTAAATCCACTTTGCTTAAAGCAATTCTAGGATTGGTACCGATAAGTACAGGTAGGATAAAAATATATGATCATGGCGATAAGAGAAAAGAAGTAATAGGTTACGTTCCCCAATATACATCCTTTGATAAAAGGTTCCCTATAACACTTCTTGAGGTTGTAATGACAGCTAGATTAAGAAATGGCCTTTCTCCCTTTTTTAGGTTTGTCCCAAAAGATATGGAAATGGCTTATGAGCTCATTGAAAAAGTAGGGCTTAAAGGACTTGAGAATAGGCAAATATCAGAACTATCCGGAGGAGAGTTCCAAAAGATGTTGATAGCAAGGGCTCTAACACTAAAACCAAGGATCCTCCTTTTAGACGAGCCTACAGCAAATGTAGATGAAAATGCACGGGGTCAGATCTACAACCTTCTAGCAGAGCTGAATAAGGATATAACAATTGTATTGGTAACCCATGATTTATTTGCTGTGTCATCTCAAGTCGAAAAGCTAGCTTGTATTAACGGCAAACTAATCTATCATGGAGAGCCGGAACTTAGTGAAAATATAGTGAATAGGCTCTATGGCTGCCCAGTTGATCTGATAGCACACGGTGTTCCTCATAGAGTATTAAGAAGACACTAGGGGGAATAGATGATTAAGGCAGTCATTGAATATCAATTTCTACAGAATGCTCTCCTAACCTGTATATTTGCTAGCATAGTGTGCGGTATCATAGGTGTTATTATCTTAGAGAAAAAACTGTTAATGATGAGTGGAGGCATTGCTCATACATCCTATGGGGGTGTAGGGCTAGGATACCTTCTAGGATTCGAACCGATCATAGGTGCCTTTATCTTTTCAATTTGTGCAGCACTTGGCATAGGTTTTATAAAAAGAAAAGGCGGCACCCATTCAGATATAGTTATTGCACTGTTTTGGTCCCTTGGCATGGCTCTAGGCGTTCTATTTATTGCATTAATGCCTGGCTATCCCCCCAACTTAAGTTCCTATCTATTTGGTAACATTCTTACGGTAACTAAGGCAGACCTTTATTTAATAATAGTAATATCTATAATAGTTGTGGGTATTATAGGGATGCTTTATAACAGCTGGAAAGCCTATCTATTCGATGAGGAATTTGCTTCGATAATAGGGATAAAGACAGCATTTTTAGATTATTTACTACTAATTTTAGTTGCTATGACAGTAGTAGCCCTTATTCGCTCAGTTGGAATAATTCTTGTCTTAGCTCTTTTAACAGCTCCTGCTGCAACTGCCTCTCATTTTTCTAATAGATTTTTAAATAGAATAATTTATTCAATCTTTATAGGAGCGATTTACTGTATTGTTGGTCTATGGATTTCATACTATCTTGACATTGCTTCAGGAGCAAGCATAGTGATTTTTGCTACTTTCTGCTATTTTCTTATTTTCCTAATAAAAAATATATTAAAAATGCAAAATAGTTATTGACATATGTTCATAATCATCTTATAATAGTTATGAACATAAGCCAATAATGAATTTGGGAGGTGAAGAAATGCCAAGAGGAGATGGAACAGGACCATCAGGATTAGGTCCCTTGACAGGCAGAGGTGCAGGTTATTGCAGTGGATATAAAATTCCCGGGTTTGCAAATCCTATAGGCTTTAGAAGAGGATTTGGGCTTGGACTAGGCAGAGGCAGTGGATATAGAAGACCAATTGGTTTTAACAGAATGAATAAAGGCTTTAGACCGAGACTATTCAATCGTTATTGGTAATAAAAAAAAT
>JAAYSU010000156.1 GCA_012523915.1 Clostridiales bacterium | reverse complement strand
ATATTTAGAGGTGTTGCACCCTTTGTAATTGCCATGGTTATATTGTTCGTTATTCTTTTGTTGTTCCCGAACCTAACAACCTATCTGCCCCATATATTCTATGGAGCTGAAATGGCAGTGTAACATTAAAGGTTTATATGATCGAGGTTATCAAATACGCCTTGATTAGTATAAAGGTTGTAGAATTATAATAAAGCAAAAAGGAGAAAGGAGAAGGTAATATGAAAAGCAAATTATGTTTATTTCTAGTTATCATCCTTGGTTTGTCCCTGCTTCTAGCAGGCTGCGGAGGCGGAGGGGGTAGCACAGAAGGCGAAGGAGATGCTGATCAAGTATATGAATTGAATGTACACAGCCATGACCCTGAAGCTAGTGCCACCGGACAATTCTTAAACGCTTGGGCTGCTCAAGTTGAGGAAGCAAGTGATGGTAGATTAAAGCTTAACATTTTCCACGCTGGAGCTTTAGGTGGACCAAGAACTGCAATTGAGATGGTACAGAATGGTACCGTTGATATCAGCTGGGGACTTCAATCTTTCTTCCCAGGACAGTTCCCTGTGACAGATGCTTTTGCTCTTCCAATGAGTGGTATTAATTCCGCTGCTCAAGCAAGTAGAGCTTTCTGGGATTTCTACACTAATACTGATTACTTGGATGAAGAATACAAGGATTTCCATGTATTACTTCTACATGCTAACTGTGACTCACCTATTTCCAGTAAGAGCGTAAAGATCGATACTGTAGATAAGCTAAAAGGACTGAACGTAAGAGCATTGTCAGGTCCTCCAAATGACTTTATTATGGCAACAGGTGCTGCTCCTGTAAACGTAGAGATTGGTGAACTTTACAGTGCAATTGAGAACAACACAATTGACGCTATTATTGCAGACTGGCATATAATATATGCACGTAAATTCTATGAGCAGCTGAACTATTATCTAGATGAAGCTATTACAGTTAACCCCTATTTCTTGTTAATGAACAAGGATAAGTACAATTCACTTCCAGAAGACCTACAAAAAATTCTTGATGACGCAAGTGGTGAAGCGGCACTTGGTATTGCTGGAAGCGCATGGGATGATATTGAAGCAGAAGTTAGAGGAATCATCGAAGAAAGAGGCGGAGAAATTTATCGTCTAGATGGTGCTGAGAAGGAGAAGCTACAAGCAATTGCTGACGAAGTAACAGCTAATTGGATTAAAAGCATGGATGAATTAGGCTATTCCGGACAGGATATTTATGACGCTGCAATGGAATCTATTAAGAAATTTGAAGACTAATGCCGCTCTATGAAAGGAAGGGTACCCTTGGAACAGGCTAGAAATATTGTTGGTTTTATAACCGGAAAACTTGCTTATATCGCCATGGCAGTAACCTTTATTATTATGTGTGTTACTACTGCGGATGTAATCATAAGGAAAGTCAGTACAGGCAACATTGTTGGTAGCTATGAAATGACCGAAATGGGTTTAGTCCTGATCGTAGCTTTCGCAGCTCCATTCCTTCAAGTTGCAAAGGGACATGTGAGGGTTGATATATTTGTCAACAGGTTCCCAATAATTCCGAGGCATATTGTAGACGGATTATTATTACTAGTGAGTGGCATCGTGATGGCCATTATGGTGTATGCGATTTTCATTCAAGCAGGCACCTACTTGGCAACCAACGCCGGGACCTCAGTAATTAGAATTCCTTATGCACCATTCATGTATGCCATGGGAGTAGGATATTGCCTATATGCCATACTGCTGTTTATCGATGGCATTTTGGAAATCCTAAATATCTTTAAACGTGATAAAGATGAAGACGGAATTGAAACTGTTTATGGCGTATAGCTAATTAAAATAGAGATATAGGCAGAAAAAAAGAGCATATTCGGGCTATATTAAGAGAAAATTTCGCCTGAATATGCTCTAATACTAAATTTGAATATTTGAGAATTGAGGACTTATACCGAATGAAAGCAATTGTAAAGACCAAACTTGGGAAAGGAAATTTAGAGCTAAAAGAAGTTCCTATACCTAATTATAAAGACTCAGAAGTACTCATTAAAGTAAAGGCGATGGGAATTTGCGGAAGCGACATATTGATTTACAAAGGTGAGTTTAACACAAATGTTCCAATTATTTTAGGCCATGAGTTTAGCGGAGAGATCGTCGATATTGGAAACAATGTTAGTCATTTTAAAGTAGGTGACCGCGTAGCCTCTGAGCTTAATGTCCAAAGCTGTGGATGGTGTTCAGATTGTAGAAAAGGAGACTTTCACCTTTGCTCGAACAGGAAGGCACCAGGTATACATATGAATGGAGTATTCGCTGAATATGTTGCCTTACCCGAATTTATTTTACATAGAATCCCTGACAACCTGTCATATGAAGAAGGGGCTGTGATGGAACCTGCAGCGGTAGCAGCCCATGGCGTGATTGAAAGGGCAGGAATACACCCTGAAGATGTTGTCGCTATAATTGGCTGTGGCAATCTAGGTCTATTGTCACTTCAGATTGCAAAAAATTACGGCGCTAAGAAGGTAATAATATCCGGCACAAACAAGGATGTTAAAGTTAAGTTTCCGAAGGCTATGGAGTTAGGAGCTGATTATGTAATAAATATTGATGAACATAATATTAGGGAAGCAGTAGATGAGATAACAGGTGGAAAAGGAGCAGATCTCGTTATTGAATGTGCCGGTAACGAGAGAGCAGTAGATGATGCAATAGATATAGTGAGAAAAAACGGGAGATTGTGTACTATGGGTATGCCTGGTGAAAGAAGCATACCTGTGCCTTGGAAGAAGGCAGTGTTTAAAAATATTGATTTAAAGTTCTCTTATAGTTCGTCTGCAAGCAGTTGGAATATGGTTTCTTCGATGTTGGAAAGATGTATTATATCCACTAAACCTTTGATAACCCATAAAGAGAGATTTGAGAACTACTTAAACATCTTGGAAAACAAAAATGATGGAGATATTATTAAAGCAATCCTCCATCATGAACTCTGATTTCTGAAGTTAGAAGGGTCAATGTCGTATTTCTCAAACTTTCTGTAAAGGGTTCTGCGGCTAACGCCTAATAAGGCTGAGGCCTTGTTTACATTACCATTTACATTACTTAATGTAGTGTTAAGTATTCTCTTTTCCAATATGGGATCAGACTTCTCCATTTTTTTAGAAAGAAAGGATTTAATAAAGTCGTTGGGTAAGTCTTTTAATCTGATTATTTTATCATCGGCCATATTTACGCACCATTCAACAATATTTTCGAGCTCACGAATGTTACCCGGCCAGTTGTATTCCATAAATAGCTCCAATACGGTCTTGTCAACACCGGTGACATTTAGGTTTTCTCTCTCATTTATTTGAGATATAAAATGGTTTACGAGAATCTTTATATCTTCCTTTCTTTCACGTAAAGGTGGAACATTGATCGTAAAAACATTTAGGCGGTAGAATAGGTCCTCCCTGAATGTGTTTTCTGTGATGGCTTTTTTAAGGTCAACATTAGTAGCGGCTATAACCCTTATGTCTACCTTTTTAGGATTTTTTCCACCTAGCCTTAAGACCTCTCTTGTTTCAAGGAAGCGCAGTAAAATAACTTGCATATGTAAGGGCATGTTACCGATCTCATCGAGAAATAATGTTCCTCCAGATGCCATTTCAATCTTACCCATTTGGCCTGTTGAACGGGCACCAGTAAAAGTTCCTCCCTCATATCCGAATAGTTCGCTTTCAATAAGTCCTGCCGGAATAGCACCGCAGTTTAAGGCAACAAAAGGACCCTTTCTGCGATTGCTTTCGTTATGTATAGCATGGGCTATAAGTTCTTTCCCTGTACCGCTTTCACCGTAAATAAGTACGTTGGAAGAGGTTCTTGTAGCTACCTTGCTAATTCTTTCGACTTGCTTCATATGGTAGGAAGATTTTATTATAGAATCAAAAGTGTATGAAGCCATGAAATTACTTTGAGGTGTAGTGTCGCTTTGTGAAGGATAAAAAGTTATTATAGTATCAAATGATGTTGAATTTGTTGAATTTTGAACAAGATCAATACAAAATACATATTTAAACTTTTTATACTTCTTTGTTCTAACCAGCAGGGGATAAGCATTCATGCTTTCTGATAAACTAATAGAGTCTTTAGGGTTAAGACTGAAATCCAATATATCAAAAAAATGTGAACCTATGCAATCTTCTTCTCTGAGCTCGAGAAGTTCGAAAGCCTTCTGGTTCATATCGATTATGTATCCTGTAGAATTAGTGATAATCACACCTGTATTGCATGTCCTCATAAGAGAACGGAAATGATTAGTATTGTAAGTTAATTCATACATATAAGCGGCACCTTCTAGTTTTAACTAGTATTATACCAGTTATTGCGTTAAAATTAAACTTAGAGTATAATTTTAATAATTTCATTTTTTAGAAAAAGGTAATGATATGAAGATAATTGTTGGTATTTCTGGAGCCTCAGGCTCTATCTATGCGGTTAGATTGCTGCAGGAAATGAAAAAGGCAGGTGTTGAGACCCATCTTGTAGCTAGCAAATGGGCTAAATACACAATCGAAAGAGAAACAAACTATGAATTTGATCAGGTTAAAGAACTAGCTAGCTGTTATTACAGCGAAGACAATATGGCTGCAAGAATTTCCAGCGGTTCATTTAAGACGGATGGGATGGTAATCGTACCTTGCAGTATGAAAACTTTGGGAAATATTGCAAACGGAATTGCAGGCGACCTTATAAGCCGTGCGGCGGATGTATGCTTAAAGGAGCGTAGAAAGCTGCTTTTGCTAACAAGGGAAACCCCCCTTAACACCATTCACCTTGAAAACATGCTTAAGCTGTCAAGAATGGGAACCATCATTATGCCACCGGTTCCTGCATTCTATAATAATCCTTCTACATTGGGGGATATTATAAATCAGACAGTGGGCAGGGTGTTAGATCAATTTGATATTGAATCAGAACTATTATATAGATGGGACGGTTAATGATGAGTTATATTAACTGTTTTGAGCTTACCGCAGGCAAACCGCCCTATAAACTGTTTGCAAGTGTAAGCGGTACTTTTCAGGGTATCAATATATATGTTGGAGGGGGTACAGATCCCCATATAGGCTCTGTTGCTATTAGCATACCAAGGGCAAGCTTAGAAGATCCTAATAAGAGGAGCTGCACTACTTCAGTTTTTAACTGCATAGGTCATAAGGACGATATTGTAGCCAAGATATTCTCAGAAGCTGTTTGCATTAAATACGATTGTGTAGTAACGGTTTCTGCAGGAATACATATTGATAATGCCTCATCTGATCAAATAGATGAGATTAAAAAAATATCTAAGGACCTATTAAACTCTTTATTAATAGAATTAGAGAAACATGCGAGAAAAGGAGAACAGAAATGAAGTACTACTACTATATATCCCCATCATTAAACGCATGGGAGAATCTTGCATTAGATGAATTCTTTTTAAATGAGCTTAAAGGAGATTATGTACTGCTGTATTTATATATAAATCATGATGCGGTTATCATCGGTCGCAACCAAAATGCATGGAAGGAATGTAATTTGGAACAGATGGATCGGGATGAGGTAAAACTGGTGCGCAGAATGTCTGGAGGAGGCGCTGTTTTCCATGACATAGAAAATTTAAATTTCTCTTTTCATGCGAATAGGAAAAACTACAATCTGGATCGTCAGGTCAAGACAGTACTTGATGCTGTACGTAATATGGGGATTAGTGCAGAATACACAGGTAGAAATGATATATCGGTTGACGGTAAGAAGTTTTCGGGTAACGCCTTTTGCATAAGAGGCGATAACGAGCTACACCATGGGACGCTTTTGATCAATACTGATATGAACAGACTTTCAAATTATTTAAATGTATCAGCGGAAAAGATACGCTCAAAGGGTGTCGAGTCAGTGAAATCAAGGGTTTGTAATCTGACAGACTACAATCCTGAACTTACAGTGGAAACTGCCATCGAGGCATTAAAAGAGTCTTTTAGGTCAAACTATGGAGATTTCGAAGAAGTTACTTTCAGTGAAGACAGCAAGGAAAAAATTGACAAACTCTTTGAAAAACATAAATCTTGGGAGTGGCGTCTTGGAGAAACAATTCAATTTGACTATGTGACTGAAAAGAGATTCCCGTGGGGAGAAATAGACCTTAACATCAATATTAAGCAGGGTATTGCCGATAAAGTTGAATTGTTTACAGATGCACTTGATACAAGTCTACCAGAAATTATCAAAGAAGGACTTATAGGGTCAAGATTTAATTCAAAGGAGATGGCTGAAAGTTTACTGAAAAAAAATGATAGCCAGCAAATCAAAGATGTTGCTGACTATATAATTTCACTGAATATTTAATTTCTGAATTCATTTAGGTCAATATTGAATTTATCCATCTTGCGGTAGAGAGTTCTCCTGCTGATTCCGAGAATTTCTGCCGCTCTTTTAATATTGCCTCCACTTTGCTGCAGGCTGGATACAATTAGCCTATAGTTGGAGCTTTCAATGTCGAGTTTTGATGTCTGCTCTTCCTCTTCATCCTTTTCTTCTGGTTGTGCAGAGGAGACTGCATCCAAAATATGGTTTGGGAGATGCTCAACCCTTATCTCTGATCCCTCTGTAATATTTATCGCTCTTTCAATAGTGTTTTCTAATTCACGGATATTTCCTGGCCATGAGTATTTCATAAATACTTTATAGACCTCGGGATCTACTGTGAAGTTGATTTTTTTAGAGTCCCTAAACCTTTGTAGGAAATATTCAGTGAGTTCATACACATCTTCGCCTCTTTTTCTTAAGGGAGGCACATGGATTGCAAATACATTGAGGCGGTAGAATAAATCATTTCTGAAGGTCCTGTTTTCTACAGCCTTTAACAAGTCGGCATTAGTTGCCGCCACAATCCTTATATCTATAGGTTTTGCATATTTTCCTCCAATACGCACTACTTCACGGGTTTCTAGCACCCTTAGAAGTGAAACTTGAACGTCTAAAGGCATCTCGCCAATTTCGTCGAGGAATAGTGTTCCGCCGTCTGCTAACTCAAATTTACCTGGATGTCCGTCTTTGTGTGCACCTGTAAAAGCTCCTCTTTCGTATCCGAAGAGCTCGCTTTCGACAAGTCCTTTCGGTAGGGCACCACAGTTAATGGCTACAAAAGGTCCCGATGAGTATCTACTGCCGTTGTGTATGGCCTGTGCGATCAATTCCTTACCAGTTCCGCTTTCTCCAAGTATGAGTATATTAGAACTGCTCTTAGCAGCTTTTTCTGTATCCCTAATCATATTCATCGTTGCAGGTGAGCTGCCGATGATTGAAGAGATAGTATAATTAGCTTTGTAACCACCTATTGTATTTACAAGTCTATTTATTCTTCTTGTCTCGTTAAACCTTATTACAGTCCCGTCTCTTACGCCATTTTTGTCGTATACGAAATCAATGCTGACATTGTATTTCGAAGGATTGGATGGCGACTCAACTAAGAAGACATTCTTCTCTTTATTATAAATCTCTTTATCGAGCACTGTTTTCATATCTTCAAAGAGAATGAAGTCAAAGAGACTTTTTCCAATTACATCTTTATTCTTAAGATTAAACATCTTTACTGCCTTTGAATTAAGCTGAGTTATCTCATTCTCTTTATTAAGTAAGATCAAGCCTGATGGCATTGTTTCTATAATCAGATTTCTTTGATTGCTTACTCTTTCAATTTCTTTGTATGCATTTATTCTTTTAAGTTCATTTGATATTCCGTCCACAGCACTTATTATCATACCAAGGGTATGAGTGTGATAGTCCGTTGAACTACCTGTTATATTAAGGGCACCAATAATATTCCCTTCAGGGTCTAGTATGGGAGCACTGCTGCAACTATATTGTTTATGGGGCTTTACATAGTGCTCTCCTCCCCACATTTGAATAGGTTTCTTTAAAACCAATCCAGTTCCTATTGCATTAGTTCCTGCATATTGCTCACTTCTGTTTGAACCCACCACCAGCATAGAATGCTCTTTTCCATGCTCTATTGCCTCCGGATCACCAATTAGATCAATAATATAGCCATCTTTATCGATCAATAGAAGGTAGTAACCAGATCCCTTAACTACGGAATATAGTTTTTCCATATAGGGTTTGGTTACTTCTATAAAGAAACGGTTATCTTGTATTCTTTTCTCTAGATCCTTGGGTGGTAATATTACCTTTTTAGGATGGTAAGGGTCAACCAGGTATGAGCGTGATCTTTTCCAGGATTCGAGTATCTCAGGTCTCATAAAGGAGTAATCATGCTCTTCGTTGTTTATAAACTTTTCCCAGGCCTCTAAAAGTAGTTCGTTATATTCTACATTGTTGTTTAACATAATGGCTTAGTCTCCTTCAATAAACCGTGAATCACTATAATTATCATACCACAAAAATGAGAATATTAACAAGCTGAGCTATAGGGAGAAGCTATAACGGGGCATTGGTTGAAGCTTATGAAGATTTATTTTATGCAGTCTGTCAATCTTTTCTTTTGTTTGCTGATCCTCGCAGATACCCTCACGGATATATCTATCCAGTACTTCATAGCTAAAGCCAAGATTATCTTCGTCGGTTTTACCGGTAAGACCATCGATTGGTACTTTTTCTATAAATACTTCGGGAAGTCCCAGCTCTCTTCCTATTTGCTTGATTTCAGTTACTGTTAGATCGGCTAAAGGAGAAAAGTCGCCTGCGCCATCTCCGAATTTTGTTACGTAGCCCACCCAATCTTCTGAGAGATTACAAGTATTTGCTACTCTTCCGTTGACTACTGAAGAGACTGCATAAAGGATTGTCATTCTAATTCTTGCAGGTATATTAGTAGTAGCGACAGAGTTTAGTTTTAAAGGTATAGATTTTTCAAGTTCTTTTATAGTGTCACCAATATTAACTTCACAATATTCAATACCAAGATGTTCACATAATTTATAGCTGTATTCAATATCAGACTGTTGGTCATGAGGCATGAGTACACCGTAAACACTTTCTTTCCCCAATGCTTCTTTACATAGGGAAGCAACTACGCTGCTGTCTTTTCCTCCGCTAATACCAACTACAGCCTTACATCCCTTACCATTTTCTTCGAAGTAATCTCTTACCCATTGAATTAGTTCTTGTGTTACTTTTTTAGCATCAAAATTATACATATCTACCACTTCTCTTATTTAAAAATAGGGGATGCCAATAGACACCCCCCTTAAATCAGTTTTTTATTTCTTGTCGATATCTAATACTGTATGAAGAAGCACATTAGCGCCTTTCCAACATTGCTCAAGTGGAGTGAACTCAATTTCACAGTGGCTATGGCCATCTTTACTTGGAACAAATATCATTGTTGTTGGTATCATTTCTGATACGAACTGGGCGTCATGTCCTGCTCCGCTATATATCTTCATGTTAGGATATCCAAATTCATTTGCATTCTTTTCAACGAAACCAACCAATTCTTCATCGAATTCTATTGTGTCACGTGCCCATTGCAATTCAGTTTCAACTCTGCATTTATCGAGTTCTTTTGGTATGTTCTCAATGACTTTTACAACCTGCTTAATAACTTCAGGATCCTTATGTCTTGAGTCTAAGGAGAAGTCAACAAAGTCAGGAATTACAGTATGTACACAGGGATGACATAGGATTTCACCTGTGGTATATACAAGATCACTATCTAATTTATCAAGTTCTTCATGTAAGTATTTAATTGCACTTGCAGCAGCCAACAGGGCATCCTTTCTATGACTCATAGGAGTGGTTCCTGCATGGTCAGACTGTCCGTATGTTCTGATCCTGTAGTTAACCATTCCTACAACTCCTTCTACCACACCGATATCAAGATTGCGGGATTCTAGTACTGGCCCCTGCTCGATATGCAATTCCAGCATAGCTTTGTAGTCTTTTGGACTTAATCTGTTTTCTCTTTGACCCTGATATCCACTTTCCTTTAAAGCTTCGCCAAAGGTTTTTCCTTCGGAATTCTTTGAAGCCAACATTTTAGCTTCGTCAAATTTACCACAGATTACACCTGAAGACATCATTGCTGGAGGATAGTATGATCCTTCTTCGTTTGTCCATACCATTACTGTTACTGGGTGGCGATGAGGAATATTTTCTTTGACTATAGTTTCTAGAACTTCCATTCCTGTCAAAACACCTAAAACTCCGTCGTAATTCCCACCATTTCTTACGGAGTCTAAGTGTGAAGCCATAACTATTGAAGGCAAGTCCTCAGAGCCTTTAACGGTAGCATACATGTTTGCAAAGTCATCAGTCTTAAACTCTGCACCGATTGCTTCCATTCTTTTTTTGAACTCGGCCCTTGCTTGTAAGTTTGCTTCAGAGAATTCAAATCTTGTGATTCCGCCTCCTGGTGTAGCCCCAAACTTACTAAAGGTTACAATCTTGTCTTCTAGCCTTTTCTTATCCGTTGTTATCATGGTACACACTCCCTTCAAAAAAATGAAAATATTATAAAGTTATATTTTATACATAGATTGGCATTTTTTCTCCTGAGCCCTCATTAAAAATTGTACTGCAATTAATGTCACTATGTCAAGTTACGTATATTGCCGAAAAAGTTTGCTTCTTGTTCATCGTGAGTAATAAATAGCACGGTTTTACCTTCGATATATTTCTTTACATATAGCATAGTTTTTTGCTTAGTAGCCTTGTCTAGTCCCTTAAATGGCTCATCAAGGCATATAAAATCCCTATCAGCTATTATGGCTCTTAATATCGCTACTCTCCTTCTCTGTCCTCCAGATAAATTTTTAACCTGTTTATTGAGAATATCTTGGCTCAAATCCACTTGCTTAAAGTGTTCAATAACCTCAGAAGGTTTCTTTTGGGTTTTCAATACAAATTGGATATTTCCTATGGCTGATAGGTGTTCGCATAATCTGTCTTCCTGAAATACTGCTGCAATGCTTTTGCCTGATATACCTTCTATATTTCCCATATCGGGTTTTAAAATACCCAAAAGGATGTGAGCTAATGTAGTCTTCCCACAGCCGCTTTTGCCCATCAAAGTAGTTACCTTTCCCTTCTCTATATCAAAAGAAATATTATCAAGGACAAGATTGTCTCCATAGCTTTTGCTGAGCTTTCTGATTTTTATAGTCATAGGGCAAAGCTCCTTTCAAGTTTCTTTTCAATTCTTTTCAAGAACCACAGGAACAATTTTTCAAAGAGAAAACTTATAGTAATAATTACGATTGTCCAACTGAAGAGTTCCGCGGTACTCAAGAAAATTTTTGATTGATAGAGTTTTTCGCCGATACTTCCAGTAGGAAGTCCTATGACCTCAGCGGCTATTCCGCTCTTCCAGCAGAGACCTAAACCCACTTTGCATGCAGATAGGAAGTAGGGCATACAAGAAGGTATATAAATGTACTTTATTATGTTTAAAAAGGAAACATTAAAGACATGAGCCATTTCCAAAAGTTTAATGTCTGTCCTTTCTATACCTTCTAGGACGTTTGTGTAGATTATTGGTAGTACCATTAAAAAACTTATGACTATAGAAAGATTGCTGTTGCCTGACCAGATGAGAACGAGAATTATAAAGCTTACAACGGGCACGCTTTTTACTACGCCAAAGAAGGGAGCAAGCAGTGCTTTGAGGATGCCGCTTGCGGCACTTAAAGCCGCAAGCAGTATACCAATTAAGATTGAAAGTAAAAATCCGCATACAATTCTTACGAAAGTATATGCTATTGCAGACCAAAAGGATAACTCTTGAATAAGCAGCAATAGAGTTTTAGCAACCTTTATAGGGGATACTAAAAGCAAGTCATGTCCTATTACTATACTTGCAATCTGCCATATTGTTAACCAGAACAAAACTACAGCTAGTTTTTGTCGGCTTTTTTTATCGGATAAAATAGAAATCATCTTCAGGAAGTTTTCCTCCAACTGAATTTGGATTAGCATCGAACAATACTTCTAAATAACCGCTTACCTTGGCTTTCATCTCATCACCTTCTATAAAGGTGATATTGCATTTTGGAATAGCTTTGACCCCTATCTCTACATTAGGAACTATGCCGTATTCTTCGATCCACTTAGCAGCTTCTTCGGGATTTTCGTTCACATACTTTGTAGAGGCTTGGTATTCATCCAAAAATGATTCGAAAGCTTTGGAGTTGTTTTCTACAAATTCTTTTCTTGCTAATAGTACTCCTGTAACAAGGGTACTATCATCACTTATCTTTTCCCATTCTTCTGTAAAATCAATTGCAAGTCTGACATTTGGATTTTTAGTCTGAACTACGGTAGCATAGGGTTGAGGGAGGACGGCAATAGTGTTTTCTGCTTGAGAGAGGATTGCAGCAAGCTCAGTTGCTTCACTTTTGTACTCAATACTTACATCAACACCGGGCTCAATTCCGTTTTCGGCAAGGATGTAGTTGAGGGAGAACTCAGGAGTGGTACCCTTTCCAACGCTATATATTGTCTTTCCTTTCAAATCTTCGATACTCTGGACAGAGTCACCGCTTTCTAATATATAGAGGACCCCGAGTGTGTTAATACCAGCTACTTGAACTGCTCCCTCTGTCTTGTTGTAAAGAACACTAGCAAGATTGCAGGGAACAAGGGCAATGTCGACTTCTTTATTGACTAGCTGTGGTACTATTTCATCAGCTGTCCCATATACATTGAATTCATAGTTATTGGATGTATTATCCTCTTTTGCATCGTTCATGAGTTTAACCATCCCCATAGTGGTGGGTCCTTTTAATGATGCCACTTGGATTGTAGTCTGTGGAACATCATCATTCGAGGCACAGCCTGAGAGTAGGGCAATACATAATATTATAGATAAAAATATACTTAATTTTTTCATCTTACATTCCTTTCTATCTAAGTTTAGAATAAACTGTCTTGATGCTAACATCAGGTAGCATCCCCAGTTTGCCAGACAGTGAGCTTATTATGTCAGAAGGAGCATCCAGAATAACGCTGATAATTGAGATGTTACGTTTTCTGTAGGGGATGCCCATTCTTCCGATGATAAAGTCACCATAATCATGTAATAAAGAATTAATTTTCTCTGCGGAATCTGTATTTTCGACAATAATTCCTATCTGAGCAATCCTTGATTCCATATCTTCCTCCTAAAACAAAAAATCCTTACGAGAAACATAAGGATATGATAATACTCCTAATGATCTCGCCTTCTCACTCGGGACGAACCCTCATGCATTCAGAACGATGCTTAATTGATTTAGTATATAATATATTATTGTGATGCCAAAATCAAGCATATTATTGACTATGAAATAAGCTATGTTTATACTGTTCATTAAGAAAGGATTTTTAAAAATGGAATTCTTTAAAAATTTATTGATTCAATATGGAATAGGAGAAAACATAGCATCATATTTCTCTTACGGTATAATAATTCTTATTATTATCTGTCTATGTATTATAGCTTTTTTAATAACCAAGAAAGTAATCTTGAGACTAATATTACACTTTATTGAAAACAACAGTGTTGAATGGGATAGGGTATTAGTTGAAAGAAAAGTATTTAATAAGCTGACTTATATTGTTCCAGCTATTATCGTATACCTTTTTGCACCAGTTTTTAAAGGTTATGAAGATACCATTGAGAAAATAGTATCTACCTATATATTGATAATAATAGTGCAGGTAATAAGTGCACTACTTGACTGTGTTGATGATGTTTATAATACCTTTCCTATCTCAAAGACCAGACCCATTAAAGGGCTCTTGCAGGTTGTAAAGATTGCAGCTTATATTATAACGGCGATAATAATAATTGCCAACTTAATAGGAGAAAGCCCAATAATACTATTAAGCGGTATCGGAGCTCTAGCTGCTGTATTTTCATTTGTGTTTAGGGATTCTATTTTAGGGCTTGTTGCGGGAATTCAACTTACTGCAAATGATATGTTGAGGATCGGCGACTGGATTGAATTACCTAAATACGGGGTTGACGGTTCTGTCGAAGAGATATCACTTGTTACTGTTAGGGTAAACAACTTTGATAATACGATCGTATCGATACCAGCCTATACTCTCGTATCCGATTCGTTTAAGAACTGGAGAGCTATGTAGGATTCGGGAGGAAGGCGTATTAAGCGTTCTATAAACATCGATACAAGCAGTATAAGATTCTGCTCAGATGAAATGATTGAAAAATTTAAGAAGATAGAATATATAAGGGATTATATTATCGAAAAAGAAAAAGAGATTGAAGAATATAATAAAAGCCATGATTTAGAATCCCCGGTTAATGGCAGACGACTTACTAATATAGGCGTTTTTAGAGTATATTTAACGCGATATCTTAAACACCATCCGAAGATACACCAGGGAATGACGCAGATGGTCAGACAATTGGCTCCCGGAGAGAACGGGCTGCCTATAGAAATATATGCATTTACCAATGACGTAAACTGGATAAACTATGAAGGAATACAGTCTGATATATTCGACCACATACTTGCAGCTGCCAAAGAATTCGGACTGGGAATCTTCCAAAATCCATCGGGCAGTGATATTAGGTATATCAAGGGTGCCTAGTCTTTCATTTATATTACATTTCGGTTTCACTTTCTTTAATGAAATTGTTTTGAGTTGGAATTGTGATAGAATATAGAAAAATAAAACTTTGGGAACGTTAAAATATAAAAAGGGGTGTAGTTAAATGAGAAAATCGATTTCAATTATTCTTGCATTAGCCTTGATTCTTTCAAGCTTCACGCTAGCATTTTCTGCTGATTCTTTAAATGATATAGGGGGAACTGAATACGAAGAAGCAGTTAATGCGCTGATAGAAAAAGACGTTATTGAAGGCTATCCCGATGGAACATTCCGACCAGAGAGTACCATAACAAGGGCGGAAGCATGCATTATTGTAGTTAAAAGCATGAAACCTACCGAAAAAGAACTTGAAGAGGCATTATATAGCGGCTTTCCTGACCTAAAAGGTTATGAATGGGCTGATAAGTATATTAGATATGCTGTACAGAAAGCAGTAGTTAGTGGCTATACTGATGGAAGCTTTAGACCAGGCAATGACGTGACATACAACGAGATGGCTGCAATGCTGGTTCGTGCACTGGGATACAAAGTTGAAGAGCTTAGTGGTTTTTGGCCAGAAAATTTCATCTCCAAAGCAGAGGAGCTTGGAATGATGGATGAGTTCGCATACGAGGGCAATTCACCAGCGCTAAGAGGCCATGTCGCTCTTATGACCTACAGTGTAATCGATGACATCATTGAGGCAAATAAGCCTGTAGAAGAAGAGGAAGAAGATGAATATGATTATGCCGACAAAGCAGGGGTTCTTGCTGACTACAGCGGTACTGCCTACGGTATTGTTTTAGACTTTGCCAAAGTAATTAATGAAGATGGCAAAGCAGTAGATGAGGTTGAATTCCTTTTCGGTAAGAATACCTTGTATTTAAATACCAATGGGAAGGTAGATGTTGATTCCATTGATCTTGACAGTCGTTATAAAGCCGGTGATATTTTCGGACTAAAGATGAGAAATGGAATTGTAACGGGAATTGATACTTCGGCAACTAATTTTGGGGGTAAAGCAGGCTTCGAGGATCTTGGCGACGGATTAGTTCAAGATATAAAAAACCATTACGTAACTTTAGAAGATGATCGAGGAGTTTCAATACTCGATGATGCAAGCTTCTATAAAGCTGTTGAAGAAGGTGGCTCTATTACTGGGTTTAAAGCTGCTAGCATAAGAGACGTGAGAGAAGGACGCACCGTATGGCTGTATTCTGTAACAGGGGAGACGCCAGGGGTGGCCGAGATTGTTCTGATTAAAGAGTAAACTTAATATTGTTATAAACCTCCTGTCTGATATAATTAACTTAAATTAGACAGGGGGTTTTTTTATGAGGTTTTATATTATCGATGCATTTGCTGATCAGCTATTTGGGGGTAATCCTGCAGGCGTAGTTATTTTACCAGAAGGAAGTAGTTTCCCATCTCCAGAAACCATGGTTAAAGCTGCAGCTGAGTTTAGATACTCCGAGACAGCATTCATTTTAAAAAAGTCTGATGGTAAGTTTAATATCCGGTATTTTACTCCGACAGATGAGGTGGATTTATGCGGTCATGCTACTATAGCATCCTTTTGTGCGCTTCTGGAGGCAGGCTTGGTTAAGGATAATAATACCTATGGTATTGAAACCCTTGCGGGGAATCTAAATGTGAAAGTTGAAAATGGCTTGGTTATGATGGATATGGCTTCACCTGAATCTCTGGGAGCTATTGAGGATAAGGATGATCTTAAAGAACTCTATGGGGTTATGGGGCTCTCTCTAGATGAAGGGGAAGTTATTTTGGACAATGAGTGGACACTTTTGCCGGAAAAGATTTCAACTGGACTGCCAGATATTATTCTACCTGTGGCAAATCGTGATCTGTTAGATAGAATTAAGCCTGATTTCAAGAGTTTATCTGAACTCTCTGAAAAATACGGAGTTGTTGGAGTTCATGCCTTTTCCCTTGGGGAAGGACTACTAGGGGACAGCTGTCCTGAACCTAATCAGGTGACTGCCTACTGTAGAAATTTTGCGCCTCTTTATGGCATTGACGAAGAAGCGGCTACAGGTACAGCTAATGGAGCTTTGACATATTACTTGTATAAAAATACCCTTATCGATGATGGGGCAGAATGCCTTTTCATACAGGGTGAAGCAATGAAAAGACCTTCTAAAGTTTTAAGCTGTATTGCTTTAGAGGATGAGGGCGTAAATGTTAAAGTTGGAGGTAGGGGAGTAATAGTTGCTCAAGGTAGAGTCAACCTCTAAAGGTGTTTGTTATAAATGAAATTGCACGGATAAAAGAGGAAATTATTAAAATGGCAACTGCTATGGATCCTGCCATTAGAATAGTTTGGGTGCCTATTTCTGCTGTAGCTGCAAAATCTTGATTTAATAATGAGAGCATAGTGTTGTACATGCCAGCTCCGGGAACCAGAGGAAGGATTCCGGGGATGATGAAAACAGTAGAAGCTTCCTTAAATATTCTGCAAAAGATTTCGCTTAGCAAAGCTACAACACAGGCTCCTATAAAACAAGCAATTACCATTGTTTCTCCTATAGATAAGAGGTATCTATATGCAAGCCAACCGCAAGCACCTCCAAAAGCCGCTGTGAATATGTGGCGGCGGGGGATGTTGAATATTATACTGAAGCCTACCGTTGATGCGTAGGCAAACAAGAATTGCAGAAATAGCATTATATAACACCTCCGACTGAAACCCATAGGAATAGCACCGCGCCGACTCCTGCTGCTATGGACACAGCTATTAGCATAGCTTCCATCGCTCGTGCAGATCCAGCCAATAGATCACCTGCAAGTGAGTCTCTAACCGCATTTGTTATTGCAACACCAGGCAAAAATATCATGATTGAACCGATGATAATAGGGTTCAAGCTTGCTCCTAAGCCTAAATAAATTGATATTAGGGATAGTAAAGCGCTTAATCCACAGGCACAGAATATTCGTACAAAATTATTGAACCTTAGCCTTTCTAAAAACAGTGCTAGGCCATAGCCACATATGCCTATAACAAAGGAGCAGGCGAAATCATTCCAACTACCGCCTAGCATTAGTGTGAAGAAGGAAGCGACAAGGGCTGCTCCTAGCATCTGTAATGGCAGCTTATACTTTCTAGATTGATCAATTTCTTTGAGTATTTGGATTCCTTCAGCTATTGACAGATCTGTAGTAGTGAATTTTCGTGAGAATTCATTAATCATCGATACCTTTTCCAGGTCTATGCTACCGCCTCTAATACGTTTTATTACTGTGTAGGGATGGATATCGTCGCTGCCGCTATCAATGGAAAGAAAGATACCTGTTGTAGTGGCAAATACTTCTACATAGGGGATATTGCATGCTTTACATATTCGGGTCACAGTGTCTTCGACCCTATATATTTCCGACCCGTTTTTCATTAGAATTTCGCCTGCATGTAAAGCAAGGAGCAATACATTTTTTTGGATTTGGTTTATCATAATTATCATCCTCAATTTTTGTTAATTATTTCAAATTATATCATATCATAAAGT
>JAAYSU010000155.1 GCA_012523915.1 Clostridiales bacterium | reverse complement strand
TCAAAGAATTATGAAAGAACATTTATTTTTTATAGAAGTCAATTTACAACCCGTCGCCAAAAGCTATATCGATGAAGCAGATAGGTTAAAGCGAAGTTTTGAGCAACTCCTATCTGAAACCGTTCATTACGCCAACGGAATAATATCTAAAGAAGCTATGGAGTCAAATGCCGTTGTCACCCCTTACACCCTAAAGGCAGAAGAAGTAACTTCAAAACTAACTGGAGCTAGCATAAATATGGGAATTACGAGATCAGAATATAATCTTGCTGAAAACTCCAAAGCTCCATTTGAAGAACTAGATAGATCTCTAACTGATCTAAACAGAAGGTCTTTAAACTTACTTAAAGAAGTCATAGCATTTAAGCAAAGGCTTTTGGATATGGCTTTAGACTGCAAGATATTTATCTCACTATATCCTGAATTGCTAGAACATCTAGTTCACGAAGCAAAATATTACTCACAAATGTTAGAATCACTCCAAAAGAGAAGATTTCCTGATAAGGGTCTATGCGATGAATTAAACTTCTGGAATCACATTATGGAAGATCATGCACAGTTCATTGACGGAATGTTAGACCCAACAGAGAGACCTTTAAAAGAAACTGCCAAATCCTTTGCAAAAAGATTTGAGAACCTAGTAGAAGAATGCATTAAAACAGCTGAAAGGTTAATTATACAAAGAAGCTCGGAAGCTACAAGTGAAATAAGGGACTTTAAGAAAGCAGCAACAAAGGGACTGCTTGAGTGTAAAATTAAATCTATAATACCCCCTCTACTTGCAGACCATGTATTACGCGAAGCTAACTTCTATTTAATAATGCTTAAAAAATAACCTAAAGCTGACTTTTGTCAGCTTTAGTACCTAAATCAAATCTTCTAATAAAACATTTTGACATTTGCACATCTTAAAGCTTTCACCCTTGCTGTTCACAACAGAGCAAGCACCGCATACACCTTCTCCACAGCATATGTTGAAATTGTTGCTGATAGCCAGTTTTGCTTGAGGAATGGCAACCTTAACCATCTTTCCTACTAATTTAATAAAATGATCTGAAGCAAGAATAATTACAGTGTCATAATTCTCCCTTATAAGTAAATCCCTTAATTCATTTTGATCAATATCATCGGCCAAATTCATATACTTGATAATACCCTGGCCATCACCAAGAAAGTCGGCTATTAAATCTTCACTTACTTTATCTCTGTCAATTACAAGGTCAACCCTGTTTTTTAACCAGAGATAGTTAGCCGTGAGCATAGCAGGCGCAAGCCCTATCCCCTTTATTACTAACAATATCTTTTTATCCTTAACATTTCTATCAGTTATTTCATTTATTCCTAGTATACCATTACGGTAAACACCCCTAACCATAAGCCTATCTTTTGCCTCAATAATGGTTTTTGTCTTTGCTGAGATTACTTTTATGGCAATGGTAACCTGTTCATTTTCTATATCTGCTGCCATAACACAAAGGGGGGTTTCATAAAAATTTTCACTATCTTCTTTTCTCAAAAAAATATATGAACCGGGACGGCTAGCCTTTAATGCAAAGCCCTTTCCTACTTGTAAGGTAATTGCAACTAAATCATCAAGATAGTATTTTTTCTTAACAATTTCTGCTGGGAAGTCTTTTCTCGGATTATTAACCCGCCTATTTCCCTGTATGAACTCGTTATATATACAAACACCTTTCCAGTTGCAATCACAACAATCCTTACCTTGTAAGCGGCTACATATCAAACAGTCATCCGTTACAGCCAAATAGCAGGGGCAATTTTCACTTCCTGCATCTACACAATCAATACTATTTTTCATAGTGTCGCACCTTCTTTCAATCACTATTAAAAATATGCATTGATTGTTCAATTAGTGACGACACTCAGGCTATTTTATTCTTGTCTCATCTACTAGCAGGTCAATATCTTCTAGATAATATAAGGGTTGAGCGCCAATATATTCTCCGTCTATGAAAATATCTAGAGTCCCTGCCTCATCCCATCTTCTAATAGGGGCATCTACAATATTTAAGACATTGTAGGCTATCGAAATTTCACTAGTTTCATCTTTTTTTATCGGAATTATTATATCTTCTTTGGGTCCTATGAATACATAGTCTTTATCACCCTGATTTACCAGTACCGCCTTTAAAATCCTTTCAGCAGACGCAAGCCTTGCCAGCTCGTACTTCTCATATCCATAGTCCATCAACCTATAGCTATCATTAAACCAATTATGGGCGTTCATGACTACACAGATTAATTCCATACCATCTCTTTCTGAGGATGCTACTAAGGTACGGCCAGATGCCTTTGTATAGCCGATTTTTATACCTGTTCCACCCTCATATTCAAATACTACCTTATTCTTGTTGTAGAAGGTATTGTATTTACCCTCTCCTCTATCTGCTACATATGATTTAGACGCCGCTATTTCCCTAAATTCAGGAATCTTCATTGCTTCACGGGCTATCAAGGCCATATCATAGGCAGTAGTGTAGTGATTCTCATTAAATAGTCCACTGGGGTTTACAAAGTTGCTATTGACTGCACCAATCATTTTTGCCCTTTCATTCATCTTCTCAGCAAATTTTTCTGTAGATCCGGATATTGAATCGGAAATAGCTATAGCTGCATCATTACCTGATCTTAACATCAAGCCATATAAAAGATCCCTATAAGATATCTTTTCTCCTACCTCGAGATATATCGATGAACCTTCAACTCCCGAGGCTTTTTCAGTAATTGTTACAATATCATCCAGATTACATTCTTCTAAAGCTATTAACGCTGTTAGTATTTTCGTCGTGCTGGCAGGATAAACCTTCTGCTGGGCATTTTTAGAATACAATACTTTACCAGTATTTAGCTCAATTACAACAGCAGTTTGTGCAGAAATATCAAGAGCTTCACCTATATCTTTCTCGGGTTTGACTGATCCTGACATCACAAACCCGCTGTATGACATGACATTATGTGAGTTTATTGATAATAAGAGTACTAGTATAATAGATAATATAGTTAATAACCTTGTTATTTTCATAAAAAAACTCCTTTTTAAATCTATTTTCTGTAGATAAAAAGGAGTTATGCTGGATAATATTGTTTTATATTTCTAATGAAATCTGTCCAGTATCAGTTTCTTCTATATCTTCTACTATATTTCCTATATCCTCAATGTCAGGCAATTCTTTTATATTCTTAAGCCCAAATTTTTCTAAAAATAATTTTGTAGTTCCATACAATATAGGTCTACCTATTCCTGTACTACGGCCCACTTCTTCGATCAGGTTTTTCTTTATTAATCCTTCGATAACCCGATCGCACTTTATCCCTCTTATGGATTCTATTTCACCCTTTGTCACAGGCTGTCTGTATGCAATAATAGCGAGAACTTCCATTGCTGATTGGGTTAATCTCTTTTCCTTTATAGGGGTACATAGCCTTTGAATAAATTCATCATTCTCTATATATGTACAAAACTGAAAGGATTTGTCGATTTCCCTAATCCTTATTCCTCTTCCCTCAGACTCATACTCCTCTTGAAGCTCTTTGAAATATTCATAAGCATCTTTCCAATCAATGTTGAAAATATCAGCTGCTACTTTAACGTCTAAGGGCTCTCCCCAGACGAACATCATTGATTCAAAAGCTGATTTTATAGTTTTTTTACTGCTCATTTATGCTCCCTCTGCTTGTTGAGTATCAATTTCATTAGCTATAATTGAAATCTCACCGAAATTTGTCTTCTGTTCTACTTTAACAGACTTCAGCTTTATCAATTCAAGCAATGATACAAACGTTAGAATAACATTGTATCTGCTCTTAACCCCACCTAACAGGTCTCTAAATCTTAATTTTCTTCTGCTGGTTAAGATCCTCTTCATCTGCTCTATCTTTGTCTCCATAGACATTTCCTGCCGCTTTATCCTGGTATAATTATTCTTAACCTCTTCAATTTTCTTCCTTCTTCTTAAGAACATATCGAAAGCCTTGATAAATTGGATCAGGTCTAAGTTTAAAAACACATCTGGTTCTTTGGTATATATGCTAAGATCTTCCTTGGGCTTGACATAAATCCTATTATTTATCTCTTCCTGTTCCTGAAGATATGCTGCCACATTTTTATACTGCTTGTACTCTAGCAGCTTCTCTACTAATTCACTTCTAGGATCTTCAAACCCCTCTTCATCTTCTTCAAACTTATTCCTTGGAAGAAGCATTTTAGATTTTATTTCAATAAGGGTGGCTGCTAGGATCATAAACTCTCCAGCTAAGACAATATCCCTTCTTTGCATATCTTCTATGTATTCCATATACTGTTTTGTAATCTCAGATAGCTGGATGTCGTATATGCTCATCTCCGCATTTTCTATAAGATAGACAAGCAAATCGAAGGGGCCTTCGAATACATCCAGTTTTACTTTATATACCATATGAATCTCCAAAAAATGAAAGTTTTAACTCTGGATATTCTATCATAAAGAAAAAAACCCTGCAATCAAAGTAAAAGGCAAAATTATGGGTATATAAAATATATAGATTTTGGGAGATATATTACCGTCTGTGTCCTCTCATAACTTTTGATGGTGAATCCTATCTCCCACTATTTTTTTCCTTCAAATACACACGGAGAATTTCAAGGCCCTTATCAATCTCTTCTTCAGTTATGGTAAGTGGGGGTAATAAGCGCAAAACATCAGTACCTGCTGTCAGTGTTATAAGTCCCCTTTCTAATAGTTCTGCCACTACTTTTTTAGGTTCTATATCCTTTAGTTGGATGCCTATCATAAGGCCTTTACCTCTGACTTCTACTATTAGCGGATTGTTCCATCCTTTTATGGCCTCTATTATTCTATTACCTTTTATTGTTACCTGATCTAAAAATCCCGGCTCAGAGACAATATCCAAAACCGCATTAGCAGCAGCACAGCAGATTAGATTCCCACCATATGTTGTCCCATGGGTTCCATGGGAAAGGGTATCCCTACACTTATCATTGACTAATACCGCTGCTATGGGAAGGCCTCCACCCAAACCCTTTGCAAGGGTGACAATATCGGGATTAATATCCAAGCCCTGATAACAAAACATATCTCCAGTCCTTCCTATACCCGTTTGGACCTCGTCAAGTATAAGTAGAACATCCCTTTCAGAAATTATTTCAACCAATTCTTTTAAATATTCCCTGTCTAAAGGATTAACTCCGCCTTCTCCCTGTATGCCTTCCAGCATTACAGCACATACTTTATCGTCTAAGGCATCATTAAGAGCTTTTATATCATTTGGGGGTATATACCTAAAACCTTCAACAAAGGGATAAAAATATTTGTGATGGGCAGGCTGTCCTGTTGCAGTGAGGGTGGCCATGGTTCTTCCGTGGAAGGACTGATTTAGGGTTATTATTACAAAACGATCATCCCCATATTTATCATTGCTGTATTTACGAGCTATTTTAATAGCCCCTTCATTTGCCTCTGCACCGCTGTTTGCAAAAAATACAGCTTTCATAGCTGAAAGATCGGTAAGTCTATCTGCCAATACTACATAAGGTTCTGTATAGAAGAGGTTGGAAACATGGGCCAAACGACCTGCCTGTTCTGATACCGCTTTGACCCAATGGGGATTGGCATGGCCTACACTTATCACTCCTATTCCGCTTGCAAAATCAATGTATTCCCTTCCTTCTGTATCATAAAGCAGTGAACCAGATCCTTGATTAAAAGCGACGTTATAGCGGGCATAGTTCTGTATTACATTTTCAGAATCTAACTGTTTAATATAATCTAAATCCATAATTCCTCCATTATTTAAATAGTAATCATCGTGCCTATTCCTTCGTCGGAAAGAAGCTCAATCAATATAGAGTGTTCAATTCTTCCATCTATTATATGAGTACGCTCAACTCCGCCATTCAGAGCATTTAAACAGCATTCTATCTTTGGAAGCATACCTCCGTTAATTACTTTTCTTTCAATTAAATCGGCTATGTCTGAAGCAGATATATGTGAAAGGAGTGAATCCTCATCTGAAGGATCCAGCATAACTCCTTTAACATCAGTAAGCAGGATTAACTTTATTGCTCCAAGAGCTACAGCAAGCTCCGAAGCCACCGTATCTGCGTTGATATTGTAGACTTCACTTCCATCTATTCCCTGAGCCACGCTAGAGACTACAGGTATATAGCCCTTTTCTATGACATCGTTTACTATCTTTGGTTCTATAGAAACGATCTCACCAACATAACCATATTCTTTATCCCCGTTCCTTATTTTCACAGCATTTATCATTCCACCGTCCATCCCGCTCATTCCTATGGCTTTTCCGCCTACACTGTTTATTAAAGATACGAGGTTTTTATTCACTTTGCCGCAGAGAACCATCTGAACTATATCCATGGTCTCCTTATCAGTATATCTGAGTCCATCTACAAATACAGATTCTTTTTGTACCCTATTTAGCATGTCTGTTATCTCAGGGCCTCCTCCGTGAACCAATACTATATTGATTCCTACAAGTGAGAGAAGGACGATATCGCGTATTACCGCATCCTTTAACAAATCAGTAGTCATTGCGTTACCCCCATACTTGATAACTATGGTCTTATTATTAAACTTTTGAATGTATGGGAGTGCCTGCACAAGCAGGTCTGCTTTTAAAGATAGTTCTTTTACCATTTTGTCTCCATTCCTTGCCTATGTTCTATATTCTCCGTTTATTCTTACATAATCATAAGATAGATCACAACCCCAAGCTGTTGCTATGTCTTCCCCTTCTTTTAGGTCTATAATAATATCGATTTCATGTTCACTTAAGATGCGCTTGGCAAGTATTTCATCAAACTCTATCCCCCTGCCATTCTTACATACAGCGATTTCCCCTGAATTCGAACCGAAGTATATATCAACATTCTCATAGTCAAAATCTACTCCCGAATAGCCCATGGCACAGAGCACTCTACCCCAGTTAGCATCAGCTCCAAAAATGGCGGTTTTTAGCAGAGATGAAGTTATTACTGACTTTGCAATTGTCTCAGCCTTCTCTTCTGTCTGAGAGTTTCTCACCGTGCATGTTATAAGTCGTGTGGCACCTTCTCCATCTCTAGCCAACTGCTTGGCTAAATAAACACAGACTTTAAGCAGGGCCTTAACAAACATTTCGTAATCTTCATCTTCACTAACTATCTTGGGATTACCTGCAAGTCCGCTTGCCATTATGCTTGCCATATCATTGGTAGAGGTATCACCATCAACGCTTATTCTATTAAAAGATTTTTTAACACAATAGCTGAAGGCTTTCTCCGATAGCTCTTCATCAATATCTACATCAGTAGTTATAAATGATAGGGTTGTGGCCATATTGGGATGTATCATCCCCGAACCTTTAGAAATACCTCCAATATTAACGGTCTTACCTTTTAACTCAAATGAAACCGAATATTCTTTTTTAATTGTGTCCGTTGTCATAATGGCCTCTGCAGCATCACTGCCCCCATCCTTAGATAGTTTATAAACTAATTTAGGCATTTTCCCCTCTATCTTCTCAATCGGCAGGGGAACCCCTATTACACCTGTAGATGCTACAATAAGGTCGCTAGTCTTTAATCCTAAGTTTAAAGCTGCCGATTCAGCCATTCTAATGGCATTTTCCATACCCTTATGCGCACAGGCATTTGCATTTCCTGAGTTAACTATTATGGCTTGAGCAAACCCATCTTTAAGATGTTCCATGGTTACATAAATCGGTGCAGCCTTTACCCTGTTTGAGGTATACATGGCCACTGTTTTACAAGGAACTTCTGAATATATAAGTGCTAAATCTTTTTTCTTTTTTTTAATACCACAATGAATACCCGCTGCTAAAAACCCCTGGGGTGCGCAGACTCCCCCGGCTATCAACTTCATATTTTTCACCTTAAAAACCCTTCCTAAAATGCTGGGGCTATAAAAGACAAGCCCTCAGTTTCGTCAATTCTGAAGATTATATTCATGTTCTGAACAGCCTGGCCTGCTGCTCCCTTTACCATATTGTCAATAGCACTGCATATTATAAGTTTATTTGTATGACTATCCCGGTGCAGCGATATATGGCAGCAGTTTGTCAGCCTTACGTTCTTGATGTTGGCATATTCTCCTTCTTTAAGAACGCTAACAAAGGGTTCGTTTTTATAGCATTCTTCAAAGGCTTTTCGTATAGTAGCATAGTCTGTCTTCATTTCACAATAAATCGTAGAAAGAATTCCTCTATTGACAGGTAGCAGATGGGGGACAAATGTAATCTCTACCCTATCTTTGCTGATCTTGCTAAGCATCTGTTCTATCTCAGGAGTGTGTCTATGTAGCCCTGCTTTGTAGGCAGTAAAGGCCTCATTGCTTTCAGGATAGTGGGTATTTAGACTCAAGCCCCTTCCCGCACCTGTTATGCCTGATTTAGAATCTATAATAAGATTTTTTTTGTCTATAAGTCCCTTTTTCAAAACAGGGTGAAGCGCCAGTATTATCGATGTAGGATAACATCCAGGATTGGCTATCAATTTAGCCCCTTTTATGTCAGCCCTGTTCAATTCACATAAGCCATAAACTGCTTCTCTATGCAATTCAGGATTTATAAACTTACCCTCATACCAGATCTCATAATCCGACTCATTATCCAGACGGAAATCAGCTCCCAAATCTATGAATATAATTCCACGATCTACACACTCTTTAGCAATTTCTTGGGAATGGCCATGGGGTAAGGAAGCAAAAATTACATCACATTCATCAAGCATCTTATCATGACCATCATCCAATACTAGTTTGCAAGAGGCCCTTAGTCCGGGATATATCTCTGCTATCTCTTTCCCGTGAAAGCTTACGGAACTTACTCTTGCCAATTCTACAGAGGGATGATTCAATAATATTCTTATAAGTTCAACCCCTGCATAACCTGTCGCACCAATAATTCCTGCTTTAATAATTTTTTTCATCTTATCCTCCCTGGGAATTTAGTTTATAATTATACATTTAAGTGAAAATTTATGCAAGCCTTATTTAATAAATTTTTAAAACAAAAACAAATCTGATGATAGTATATTCAAATCCGATAATGAAGTATTGTAAAGTTCGTGTAAAATAATATATTATATAAATCAGAAATAACTAAAGGAGAATCTAGATGGATTTTTGGAAACTGCAAGGTACAGGAAATGACTTCATATTAATCGACAATAGAGATAAAAGCATCAAAGATCTAGCTGCCCTCGCTAAGTCAATATGCCATAGACGTTTCGGTGTTGGAGCCGACGGCCTTATAGCAACACAGAATTCAGATCTTGCTGATATAGGCATGGTGTATTTTAACTCCGATGGCAGCGAGGCTACTATGTGTGGTAACGGCCTTAGATGTTTCGCTAAATATGTATATGATAAAAGGATATTAAAAAATAAGGAATTCTCTGTTGAAACGGGTGATGGAATAAAGAATGTAACAATCCTAGAGGATGACGAAATAAAGTCCATCATAAGATTAGAAATGGGTAAAGCCGAAAACATAAAAGAGATGAAAGTTGAAAACTATGAATTGATATTTATGCATCTTGGAGTACCGCATAGCATAATATTTCTTAATAATGCAATAGACACAGATGAGCTGGTTGACTTAACAGAAAAGCTAGGTCCAATTATTGAAACGAATGCCGCCTTCCCTCAAGGAACCAACGTCAACTTCGTTCAATTAAAGGGTAAGAATTCTCTTTTAGTTAGCACCTGGGAAAGAGGCGCAGGCAGGACCTGGGCCTGCGGCACGGGTGCATGCGCATCTGCCGTGGCTTCACACTATCGCAAGATTGTGGATTCTGACGTGGAAGTAGAAATGCTCGGCGGAAATGTGAGTATATCTATTAATAATAATCTGGAGGTCTTTTTAGAAGGACCCGCCGAGCTTATCTGCAAAGGTTTTTACCTACAAAATCTCTTTAGATATTAAATCCTCATATGTTTCCCTTCGTACTGACAACATGTCTTTGCCGTCTTTAACCATTACCAAAGCAGGTCTAGGTATCCTGTTATAGTTGCTTGACATAGAATAGTTATATGCTCCTGTAGAAAGCAGGGCTATATAATCTCCGCGTTTTAATTCAGGCATAGGGATATCCCATACAAGAATATCTCCACTCTCACAGCACTTACCCGCTATTGTTACAAGGGATTGATGGGGTTCATTCAGTTTTTCAATCGCTATGGCATCATACTTGGCATGGTAAAGGGCAGTCCTTGGATTATCAGGGAAGCCCCCATCTACGCTGACAAATGTTCTGCCTCCTAGTGTAGTTTTTATAGTCCCCACCTGGTACAAAGTAATTCCTGCTTCTCCGACTATAAAGCGGCCGGGCTCTATGGTTACAGTAGGCTGTTTTATGTTCTCTTTTTTGCAGAAATTAATTATTTCCTCCATCATGGGATCTGTATAGTAACTAAGTGCTTTTCTGGGAGGATCATCTCTATATTGTATACCAAATCCTCCACCGAGATTAAGTTCTAAAGGAACAAATCCTGTAATATTGATAACTTCTTTAATAAACTCTATAAGCTTCTTTACAGCATATAAATGTGACCTATTGTCAGTTAATTGGGATCCCACATGAAAGTGAAAACCTTTTAAAAGTACATTTTCCATTGACAAGGCACTTTCTAATAGTTTTCCATCTAGTAAAATCTTAGGTGAAAGTCCAAACTTAGACTCATGATGTCCTGTCGATATGTACTCATGAGTATGGCTATTTACTCCAGGTGTAATGCGAAATAGGATCTCAACCTTTTTTTTCATCTCGCCTGCAAGTTCATTAAGCATAATTAACTCTGAGATGCTGTCGCATACAATAGTTCCCACACCATAATTTATGGCCATCTTGCACTCATCATAGGTCTTGTTGTTCCCATGAAACACAATCTTAGCAGCTGATACCCCTGCCCTTATTGCAGTGTAGAGTTCTCCACCTGAGACCACATCTAAACCTAAGCCTTCCTTATCAATTAACTTACATATACCTATTGTTTGAAGGGCCTTGCATGCATATACAGCTTTAGTGTTTGGATATTTATCTAAAAAATCACCTTTTATCTCCCTTACCCGTTCGATGATATGGCTTTCTGAGATCACATAAAGAGGAGTCCCATATTTCTTAGCTAATTTAACCGTATCACATCCGTCGAATATAAAATTTGTCATCACTATGCCTTTCTAAAGTTCTCTTAAAGCCTCCATTATGGCCGTCTTATCCGACTGAACTTCATCTCGTCTTTTTATTACTTCAGCGGGCATACCTGCAACAACCGTATACTCAGGAACATCTTCGATTACTATTGCTCCTGCAGCCACAACTGCTCCCTTTCCTACCCTTACCCCTTCTAGGATTACAGCGTTTGCTCCAATCATAACCTCATCTTCTATCACTACAGGAGTGGCGCTAGGAGGTTCTATCACTCCTGCCAGGACCGCTCCTGCACCTATATGACAATTCCTCCCTACTGTTGCACGTCCACCAAGAATTGCACCCATATCGATCATGGTACCATCACCTATAGATGCCCCTATATTAATAATAGCTCCCATCATAATGACGGCCTTATTTCCTATCTCGACATGCTCCCTAATTATGGCTCCTGGTTCTATACGAGCATTTATACCCTTTTTATCCAACATTGGTATCGCAGTGTTTCTGCAATCGTTTTCTATTGCAATCTCCTCAATATCCTCACTGTGAGCTTTTAAAACATTCTCGATATCCTTCCAGTCGCCAAATACAATCTTATCACCGCAACCGAATACCTTGCAGTTTTCAAAGGGTATTGGATTTTTCTCTCTTAAATAAAGCTTTACCGGAGTCTTTTTTTCCGCCTTACTAATATATTCAATAATCTCTCTTGCATCCATCTTTACTCCTCTCCTTTGAAAAGAACATGGTTCATATTGTATAGTCCGGGGGGTTTCCCTATTGCAAATATAGCTGCTTTAATAGCTCCGTTTGCAAATATCTGTTTTGAAGTAGCAGTATGGGTTATCTCCAGTGTTTCATCCTCTCCGGCAAACAAAACAGTATGTTTTCCCGCAATATTTCCCCCACGAATCGCATGTATTCCTATTTCTCTCTTGCGCTTGCTATCTCCTTCTCTACCATAGACTCTGCTATACTCCTCATTAGGATCTACTGCCTCAAGCAACATCTTTGCAGTACCACTAGGGGCATCCAGCTTTTGATTGTGGTGAGTCTCAATAATCTCTATGTCAAAATCACCAGATAATAATTCGCCAAGCTGTGAAGCAATCTTAGTCATCACAGTTACACCTAATGAAAAGTTTGCTGCATATACGACAGGTACTGATTTGGACAAGTCATTAATATACCCTATCTGTGTCTCATCATAACCTGTTGTAGCTATTACAACTGGCAAGTCCTTCGCCTTTGCATATTCACCTATCATCCTTAAATTATCGGGGTGACTGAAATCGATGATTACATCGATCTCAGCCATCAACTCATCAAGCGTTTTAGTCATGCTAGGCGCTACAATACCTACACACTCAATATTCCCGCTTTCCTTAATCTTAGCTTCTACTTGTCTTCCCATCTTTCCGTAGCCAACTAAAGCAACTCGAATCATAGTCTACTCCTTCCTATACTGCAAACCCTACCTTGCGCATAGTGTCTGTCAACATAGCTCTAGTGGTATCTTCCATAGTGTATAGAGGCAGCCTGTAACCTCCCACGTTAAGCCCTATCTGATTCATAGCTTCTTTAATGGGAATAGGGTTTGTCTCACAGAATAAAGCGAAAATGAAATCTAAATAATGAAGCTGAAGCTCTTTAGCCCTCCCTATATCCCCATCTAAAAATGCCTTTGCCATCATATGGGTCTCTCTTGGTAAGATATTAGCCAATACCGATATTACCCCTGAACCTCCAAGGGACATCAGAGGTACTATCATATCATCATTGCCTGAGTATATGGCGAAGTTATCGGATGCTAGTTTAGATATTTTACTAACAAATGATATGTCGCCGCTTGCTTCTTTAATACCTACAATATTCTCATGACGGCTTAATTCTCTTACTGCATCATATGAAAGTGTGCAGCCTGTTCTTCCTGGAACATTGTAAAGGATCATAGGTATCGATATTGCATTAGCAACCTCATAGAAATGCTCAAGCATTCCCCTTTTATTTGTCTTGTTGTAATATGGTGTAATTACTAAAACAGCATCTGCTCCCATCTCCTGATATTTCAAGCTTTGACTGCGAGCTTCATAGGTATTGTTTGAACCACTGCCAACAATAATTGGTATTCTACCTGCAGAAGTCCTTATTGCTGTTATTGCTATTTGATCCTTTTCATCTTCAGTAAGTGAAGGAGTTTCTCCTGTTGTCCCAAGGACAAGTACTCCGTCTGTTCCTTCTTCAATATGCCATTCAATTAACTCTTCCATTTTTGAATAATTTACACTACCATCCTCGTGAAAGGGTGTGATTAATGCAACAATTGAACCTTTTATCATTTTCTTTCCTCCTAATGATTTCTAAATAATAGTTACGCTTGTCATATTCTTCTTTATCGCTCTGTTTTCGTTTCAATCTTCTCACCCCTTTCATAATTTTGAATAAAAAAAACGCCTATCCTTTTTCAAGGACAAGCGTATAGCCTGCGGTACCACCTTGATTGATACAAAAAACGTATCCTCTCAGTAGAGTGCCATCACACTCCCCGCCCGATAACGCTGGCGCTGCGTCGTAAGCTACTGGAACTTAGATGCCTAAGTTTTTTCACCACGCCCTCGGAGGCCTTCATGTCTGCGCTGTATCCACCAGGCTCCCACCTTCCCCGGTTCTCTGTGCGACCATTTCGCAGTTTTTCTCCCTCGTCTACGGTTTGGTGAGAATAATACCACAAAGCAAATATGGCTGTCAACATATTTTTTAATAATTATTCAAAAATTTTTGTAAGAAGTGTATTAGCCCGATTATAGTTATACTCTCCCTTATAATTAAATATATTTTTATTAAGGGCTTTATATAAAGAATTAGATGATTCTGCCTGTCTCATAAGAACATCTAGATTTTCAGCAATTGTTTTTTCACCCTCCAAACACCATTTATCCGCAATGTATAAATATCTATCTGGGTCTTCTAGTATCTTATTTGGGTTGTTTAAAAACTCAAAGTTTTCTATAAAACTTTCTGTTGAAATAGATTTAATTATATCAAGAATTCGTTGCATAGTATTATACTCGCCTGAAAGAAAGGACCAAAGTTCATCCGCTATTAACAACTCATCCTTGGCGCAGAATTTCTTGAACTCAATTATACTATTCATAAAGGCTTCTTTATCATAACCGGTCTCTTCACGGGATAAGGGATCAAAGGGAAAACCGAAGTAATAATAGACATCTTTATCAGGATACAATCTCTTTAAAACTGCCTTACCGACTAATATTTTTTGTTTTTCTCCCCTCATTTCCCCTGAATTTGGACGAACTGATTTGAGTTCAATGGCAACAACCCTATCTTGCTCAACGAAAAAACAATCTGCGGTAAAGGCTTGTGCATCTGTTAAATCACCATAATTATTAGAATCTAATAAATGATTTTCTCTTTCTACATTTGGCTCTTCAATTCCATTTTTTAAGTCCGTCATAATTTCGCTGATTTGTTTTGCCTGCATTTCGTAGATCTTTTCACCTGAAAATTTTCTTTTGTCACCGTCGCATAAAATGTTAGCAACATTTTCAAAAAAAGACTGGCCTAAAGTAGTGTTTAAACCATGTATCCATGAATTTAAAGTTATTAGTTTATTTGTATCTATCCCACTTTCAGATATCTTGGCTGAAAAAGCTTTTAAGAATGCCTTGTGAAAAGGTGCATTCCTTACAAGCTGTACATCTGTGGGAAAACTATCAAATCTAGTTTTTAGAACCTTAATAACTTCTAGGGCTATTCTCTGTTTTTTGTTAGCATCCATTACTTTTCCTTCATTCTAAATATTATTTCCGAATAGGCGCGCTTATCCTTTTCGGTTCTATTCAATACCGGCCGTTTAAATTCCTCAACGATTTTCATACCAGCTAATTCAGCAATTTGAGGATAGATATTAAACTTATCATTGGCTACCAAGAAAACCTCATAGTCATCAGCCAAGTATTTTTTTGAATTTATGAGAACACTAGCAATACCATCAACATATTTCTTCTGCGCTTCTTTGCTGCTGCCTAAGAACATGGCCCCTATTTCTTTATCATCTTTTCTAGTAAATCCAAATAGCTCATAAGCATATGCATGTTGCTCGTGGTAGTCAATAAGGCCTACATAAGGTGGGCTGCTGAAAATCCCCTTAATTTTATTCTTCCCGTAACCCTCAGCAAGCTCTCCTCCGAAATTTTCAATCTCCTTTTCTAGGTCTATTGTAGTAGAATCGCCATTAAAGCATACCTGGACGGTATCCGTCCGATGCTGTTTGAATTCATTCAAACGTTTTACTGTATCTCTAGAGTATTTCTTCCACCATTTAGAGATAGTGAACAGTGGTTTGCATATCTTCTTATGCTTCTTGCAATAGTAGGTCCTATATACAGGCTCTATCAAGGTTGCTAGATCTGAGTGTGTTGTAGCTCTGCATGAACGAATTGTTCTTGATAAAATTACTTTCAAGATATTCTTTGTATTCTCATCCTCTACCTGATCAATAAGGTCTTTAACAAAGTCTATTTCTTTTCTGGCAGTGCCAAAATACCATTTGTCTAAAAAGGTCTCTGGATTCTCCGGCTTTTTTATATCATACTTTTCAACAATGCTATAGAATATCGGAAGGAATTCCTCTTCTTTCTGTTTCCCATACTCGTTCTCATTTATTTCTTTTCTATAGACTCGTTTCCTGTATTCAGGAGAAGGAAAATATTTGCTATTGAAAATATAAAGTGCATCTAGCAATTCATCTTCTAAACGTATAGCACTAATCGATTCATCGAATTCTTCCAATTTTATAGTGATATTATTAACTGCCTTTTTTAGTAAATCTATATCGTACTCTTTTATTTTACAATTAGATATTAGAGTATTAAACTCTGATACATCAACCCCTACGGCATGCATACCTAATTCATTAGCTTGAACCAAAGTAGTCCCGCTTCCACAAAACGGATCTAGAACAATATCTCCTCTTTTGAAGTAGACTTGCTTTTTAAAATCATCGGTTTTGTCATCTAGAAAATATTCTACCAACTGGGGTATGAACTTGCCTTTATAGGGGTGTAGCCTATGTACATGCTTTGTAGTTTCAGACTCTTTATATGTATCAAATGACAGTTTCCAATTCAGGTCATCACCAAGCTTATCTTTCCAGTCGATTTCCCTCTTACCCTGATATGAACTGTAATATTCTCTAATCTGTTCCTTGCTTATTAAAACAGTATTGTTTTCAACAAACTTATCTATCCTTCCGTATTGAATTAAATAAGAAATATTAGATTCTGATATGTCTCTTCCTGTATACTCTGATGCGAATTTACTAGCTTCTTGGATTGTTAGCATGTCTACATATCTCCTTAATAATGGTTTGATATATTATAGCATAGGCAAAAAATATTATGAAGTTGTTACAATAAGAGTATTATATCAAATATAGCTATACCGATAGTACTAATAATTGACCATATATTTTTAAACTTAAGCGAATAAAGTAAATCGTCCCTACTTATAAAAAAAGCAATCTACTTGATGCTCCTAGATTATATATTATCTTTCACCTAGATTAATTATATCAATAATTCGTATACAACGTATATCGTTCAAGCCAATATTCAATTGCGTATCGATAATTGACTGTAGATCCCTTTCATCGGTGGCAAACACCGTAATAGTTTTTACCTTTGCGTACGCAAGTGAGCATACTTCTCCTTTATTTTTGTTTGGTCTGCGCGGATCTATCAAGACTTCTGCCAGCCTATTGTAAATCATGTCATATATACGTCTTTCTTGAGGCTCAAGTCCTTTTTCGTTTACCACGATAATTTTTTTATCGAAAACTAAATCTTCTAGTTGTCTGCAGGCACTTTCGGGCATTTTCAAAAAAGGGTATTTTTTGCTGCTTCCTAATTTTATACATATATCCGCATCGACAATTAGCTTTTTATACATGCCTATTCTCCCATAATTTCATCCAGTTCATCATCACTGGGCGGAATATACGCGTCTGGTTTAGAAATACCGATATCCGCTGGCTCCAAATTGCTCATAGAAAGGAGATATTCAAGCTTTTCGAAGGAAATCAGTTTATTTTCATAGGATGAAACCGCAAGATCTACAAGATTATCCAAAGCGATGCGACAATCTGTTTCAGGTTTAGGAATTGAAAATCTTTTTCGCAACTGCTCAATAGTGCTATCACTTTTGCTCAGATAATTACTACGATCTTCCTTGACAATTGCACTAACCTCATGAAGACGCTTTACCATGGCTTTATATGGAACGGTGAATAAAGAAGCAAGAGTTAAAATTTCTTTGATAGTAATTCTACCTGGAATAATTGAATAAAGGTTCATTTCACTATGCAACAAGTCTTGTTCCATTAAAAATTCTGTGGCAAATCTATTAGCCCTTAGTTCAGAAATATCATGATCAACGTGTTCATCAAGAATTGATGGCAACAATGCTTCTGCTTTTTTGTCGTACCATATATGATAAAGTTCATGCGCTGCAGCAAATACCTGTGCATCAACGGGAATCGATGTGTTTATGGCTACAAAAGGTTTTTCGTCAATTTCGGCGGTTTTAGTCCCTACCATGTAAGTAATACCCCAAGGTCCTTCCGCGCCTAGAGGATAATAAAATACACGAGCATATAAGCTTAGAATTGAAAAAATCTGCTGCCCGATAATATCTTGAGTTTTTTTACATTCTCCAAGCTTGGCACGTGCCTGTCGTTTAATTTCTTCAACTTCAGCTTCCGTAAGGCCAATACTTTTCCTACTGTTATTCATTTAATAAACCCTCCAGTAAGTGAATCTCGTCAATTGCATTTCGAAGAAGGTCTGTATTACGCTGGGCTTCCTCGTTATTAATTGCACCCATAAACACGAACTCAGGCATATGCTCTTGGTAATTGTTTTTAATAGAAAGTAAATCGTCTGCTGAACTTCCGAGAAGAGTAGCAATCTGTGAAAGCTCCGCTACGTTAATCGCTTTTTCCCCGTTAATAATTTTGCTCATGACTTGTTTTGAAATACCAAGCCGGTCAGCAAGCTGCTGTTGCGTTATTCCGCGTTTTTCCATAGCAAGAGAAATGTTTTTGCCTACCTGCTTAAAATTATCTGCATACATAAACTTATTCCTCCTTTCTTCTTGTTATTATATGTAGCAATACTGATTTGGTCAATATATTGTTTACTAATTATTGAATTTGTAATCATATTGTTGACAATTTGGCTTTAAAAAAATAAATACTAAACCATTACGAAGTTGTTATGTTCAACCCTATAATCCCCGCCACAATAAGGGCGATGAAAACTAGCCTCATTGCGCTAATTGGTTCCTTAAACAGTATTATACCAAATATGGCTGTACCTACAGTACCAATACCTGTCCATATAGCATAGGCGGTGCCTAAGGGTAAGCTTTTTAATGCAAATGACAGGAAATAAAAGCTTACTATCATCCCTATAACAGTTAAAATACTAGGCACTAACTTAGTAAATCCATAAGAATACTTTAGCGTTACCGCCCAAAATATTTCAAAACATCCTGCTGTTAATAAATAAATCCATTTCATATTTAAAGCCCTCCTAGAAATATAATAAAGCCGTGGTTGATTAGAAATCTCCCAGGCTTTTATCCTTCCGTGTATACAGTATGCACTGTACGTTTTATCTTGGACCAGACCTCAAAATGAGCGGAACCCTATAAAACTTAATAAATATTTAATTTCAATTTCTGATTCTAACAAGAAAATTCAATAATGTCAAAAAAATTGACCTTGACTTAATAAGCCATACATCATAATATTCCTGTAGAAAGGAATAAGGCTATGGAAAACAATAATATGTTTGAATCCTTAAAGAAATATAGAAGGGATTTACACCAGATCCCTGAATTAGGGTTCGAGGAATACAAGACCAAAGAATATCTTTTAAATGTGCTTGAAGAATATAACTGTGAGATAACAGAAATTAAAACAGCTATACTAGCTTTCTTTGAAGCAAAGAAAGCTCGATATTCTGGCACAGTAGCCTTTAGATGCGACATGGACGGGCTTCCTACTATAGAGGAATCAAATGTAAGTTACCGTTCAAAACATCCCGGCATAATGCATGCATGCGGCCATGAC
>JAAYSU010000154.1 GCA_012523915.1 Clostridiales bacterium | reverse complement strand
ATTTCTCCCCAGTCACTTTGTAATACATCTACATTTAGACCTTTTCTTTCACATAGGTTAACAAAACGATCTCCGAAGAATCCATGAGAGACAATTAAAATGTTTTCACCAGCTTTTAAATTATTGGCTATTGCCATCTCCATAGCTAATGTTCCGGTACCTGCAATCAAAAAGACCTCTCCGTCACAGTCAAATAACACCTTTAGATCTTCGATTGTCTCTTTATAGTCTTTAACAAAAGCTGGATCTCCAAATGCGATAGTTTCTCTACCCATCTCATTTTGAATTGATCTCACAACAGGTGTAGGACCAGGAATCATAAGTAATTTACGGTTCTTCATAATTTCTCCCTCCGCTCATAATTGTAAAGTATATATACTTATAATTTAACTTATACTGATTAATAATCAAATTACAATATAAGCCAATAAATTAATAATACTACCAATGAAGGGATGGTGCAAGCATGTTAAGATTAAAAGAACTATTTTCTGACCGGCAATATCTGAAAATAAGCTTATATATAATTTTTACCGTATCACTTCTATATATTTTATATTTTATAATAAAAAACTTCGATATAATATTTAACAGCATTTCAATGGTTATAGGGAGTATCTTGACAGCCCTATCGCCTCTCTTTATTGGATTAATTATAGCATATTTACTGAGTCCCTTAGTAGATATTATAGATAAAAATTTTATGAGCAAGATATTTTTCAGCATGTCAGAAGATAATGAGAAATATGAAAAGCGCCTTCAACTTCGTAGGACTATCAGTATTCTTGTAACTTTTCTGCTTGCAATAATATTGTTAATTACAATTATCTACGCTTTAGCCTATATGTTAGTTGGAAATATAGTTTTTGAAGGCATTACTAGCATGGTTGAAAACATAACCTTGTACTTTACTCGATTCGAGGACATCCTAAACGGTATATTCGAAAAGATGCCTAATAGCGGCTTAGAAGAAAGGCTTCAAAACTTTGCAAATAATTTCACGGAAAGGATTTCAGACTATTTTAGCGCCGAAGCAGTAATCAAAATAATAACTAATATTGGAGGTAGCCTGATAAAAATAGCACTTGGGATAGTCGTAGCTATATATCTAATAAAAGATAAGGACTACTTTATCAGACTTTGGAGAAAGTCTATCCATATATTCTGCCCAATGGGCTTTAGTGCCAGATTGAACGAAGTGCTATATGATATTGATATAGTTTTTTCAAGATTTCTCCGAGGACAACTGCTTGATGCTTTAATAGTAGCAATAGTAACATCAATTGTGCTTACTATAATACGCTTAGATTTTGCTGTTCTTTTAGGATGCTTTGCAGGAATTACCAATATCATCCCTTATTTCGGGCCAATATTTGGTGCAATACCAGCTATTATCGTAGCCCTATTATCAGGAGGTTTTTCAAAAGCTATTGTTACGCTAATAGCTTTTATTGTAATCCAACAGATAGATGGTAACTTTATCTATCCAAAAGTAGTAGGCTCTAGCACCGGGCTACATCCACTATTCGTATTACTGGCAGTCACTTTCGGCGGATATTTCTGGGGTATTCTAGGCATGATATTGGCAGTACCAATTGCTGCCTGCATTAAACAATATATAGTAAGAAAAGTAAAAGATATGGAAGTGTAAGGCGCTCTATCCCAGGATAATAGTGGTACCATCCCTTCCCTCCAAAGCCTCTACAGCTTTATAAGGGGATGAAATAATCGCCTTTCTCCCCGGATTAGACTTTACAAATTTAATAGCAGCCTTAATTTTTGGCAACATACTACCGGCTGCAAAATGACCCTGCGCCATGTATTCTTCTGCTTCTGCTGCAGTAATCATATCTAAATTCACCTGATTTGGCTTACTGTAATTAATAGCAACCTTATCAACTGCTGTAAGAATCAACAGTATATCCGCCTCAATCTGCTCTGCCAGCAATTCAGCTGCAAAATCCTTATCGATAACAGCTGCTACACCTTTCAATGAACCGTCCGGCAATTCAACAACAGGAATGCCCCCTCCACCAGCAGCTACCACTACAGAAGAACCACAGAGCTGTTTTACTGTTTCAATCTCGACGATCCTCTGAGGAAGGGGAGAGGCAACCACACGGCGCCAACCTCTTCCCGCATCTTCCCGCATAATATATCCATTTTTATTCATCATATCCTTAGCATCTTCTTCACTGTAGAATGACCCGATGGGTTTTGTGGGATTCTGGAAAGCTGGATCGTTTTGATCTACTACTACCTGTGTAATAACAGTGGCGACAGGAATATCATCTCCTTGTCTTTTTAAAGCCATATGCAGTGACTGTTGAATGTGATAACCAATGTACCCCTGGCTCATAGCCCCCACAACATCGAAGGGCATGACAGGGGTTATATCTTTCGCTGTTTCTGAAGCAATCAATATTCTTCCAACCTGAGGTCCGTTACCGTGTACGATAACGGCCTCATAGTTTTTTAAAATTTCAACAATGTATTCACTAGTTCTTTTGGCTACTTCCAGTTGTTCTTCTGCAGCACCAGAACTGTTGGCATCCTGAAGGGCATTTCCTCCTAGCGCTATTACAATTATTCCTTTTTTTTCGGTCATTAAACCCTCCTGCTATCTAAATTTTATGCAGTTGCCGCAATAATAGCTTTTATTGTATGCAAGCGGTTTTCGGCCTCATCAAAGACTACTGAATTCTTGCTTCTAAATACTTCATCTGTAACCTCTCTGATGTCTACGCCTTTTCCTATCCATTCTTTTGCCACAGCTGTTTCAAAGTCATGGAATGAAGGTAGGCAATGAAGGAACAGTACATTTGGATTTTCTGTTTTCTTTAAAACATCCATCGTTACTCTATAAGGAGTTAGTAGTTCAACCCTTTCACGAATCTTATCTTCTTCTCCCATTGATGCCCAAATATCTGTATATATTACGTCTGCTCCTTTTAGGCAATCATCAGTATGGCAAACTTCAATCTTAGCACCAGTCTTTTTAGCCACTTCTTTTGCGGTCTTTAGTACCTTTTCATCCACTTTCATTTCTTCTGGGCCATATGCTACATAGTGCATACCCATTTTAGCACATCCATACATCCATGCATAGCTCATGTTATTTCTTATATCCCCACAGAATACAACTTTAACCTTGTTAAGGGGCTTTTTGCAATGTTCTTCTATGGTCATTAAATCCGCAAGGATCTGAGTTGGATGATCAATATCCGTTAGCCCATTCCATACAGGGATTCCAGAATATTTTGCTAAATCTTCAACCACCTTTTGTTCATAGCCTCTGAATTCTATTCCATCGTAAAATCTTCCTAATACCTTGGCAGTATCTTCAATGCTTTCTTTCATACCTATATGTGAAGTCGAAATATCCAAGTGCGTAACATGGCCCCCTTCTTCTAAACATGCCACTTCAAATGCGCATCTTGTACGAGTGGAACTCTTTTCAAAGATAATAACTATATTTTTCCCCCTAAGTATATTATTAAAGATTCCCCTACTCCTATTTGCTTTAAGTTCATGTGCATAATCTAATAAATACCTGATCTCATCAGGAGTAAAATCTAATAATGTTAAAAAACTTCTCCCTT
>JAAYSU010000153.1 GCA_012523915.1 Clostridiales bacterium | reverse complement strand
AGGTAGCAGAAAGAATTAAAGATGCCATATCCTATGGTGACATATCAGAGAATGCAGAGTATGATTCTGCAAAAAATGAACAGGCTGAACTAGAAGAACAGATAATGAAGCTCGAGTACATGATGCGCAATGCTAAAATTCTAGACGACAATGATATATCCGACGAATATGTAAACGTAGGACTCAAAGTAAAGATTAAAGAATTGAGTACCGGGGAAATAATAGATTTTAGAATTGTGGGCTCTACTGAAGCCGATCCTTTTGAAGGTAAAATTTCTAACGAATCAGAGGTTGGTAAGCAGCTATTAATGAAGAGAATAGGGGATATAGCTGAAGTTACTGTTCCCGACGGTATAGTTAGATATGAAATATTAGATATTTACAAATAGACAATTCTGGAAGGAAGAAAAATGATGAACGATGAAAACTTAAATTTAGCCGATATTGATCAAGAACAAGACCTAAATGAGCAGAAAAGAATTAGAAGAGAAAAACTTGCTAAGTTACAAGAGATGGGGAGGAATCCTTTTGTAGTAGAAAATTGGGATGTTACTCATCACAGCGGGTATATTAAAGAAAACTTTGAAGCGATGGAAGGCGAAAAGGTATCCATGGCTGGTAGGATTATGGCTAAAAGACAGATGGGGAAAGCCTCTTTCATCGACATCCAAGATAAAGAAGGAAGAATACAGGTTTATGTTCGCCAGGACGCTATAACCAAAGAGGAATATGAGATATTCTTAACCTATGACTTAGGTGATATCGTAGGAATCGTAGGTGAGGTATTCAAGACTAAGTATGGAGAAATTTCTGTAAAAGCGGAAGAATTGGTCCTACTTACTAAAGCTCTGCAGCCATTACCTGATAAATGGCATGGTTTAAAGGATACCGACCTTAGGTATAGGCAAAGATATGTTGACTTAATAGTAAACCCTGAAGTCAAAGATACTTTTATCCTTCGTTCTAAAATTATCAAGGAGATTAGACAGTATCTAGAAGGCAGAGGTTTTTTAGAGGTGGACACGCCTATATTGACTACAATTGCAGGGGGAGCTAACGCAAGACCCTTTTCAACTCACCACAACACTTTGGATATAGAAATGAAGCTCAGAATCTCCAATGAGTTATACCTCAAGAGATTGATAGTTGGCGGCCTAGACCGGGTCTATGAGATGGGCAAGATGTTCCGTAATGAAGGAATGGATAAGAACCATAATCCAGAATTTACGTCAATGGAACTATACCAAGCGTATGGCAACATGGAAGATATGATAGATATAACAGAGAACCTAATAGCAACAGTTGCAAAGAATGTATTAGGTTCTATGGTAATTGAATACCAGGGTAAAACTTTTGACCTAACTCCCCCCTGGACACGTCTAAGTATGCAGGATGCTGTTAAGAAGTGGGTTGGAGTAGACTTTGATACTATAAATACAGATGAAGAAGCGAGACAAGTAGCTAAGAAGTATAATATAGAAGATGCAGACAAGCTCACAAGAGGCGAAATCATTGCCGAGCTCTTTGAAGAATACTGTGAAGAATTCTTAGATGGTCCGATTTTCATAACAGGCCATCCTGTAGATATTTCACCTCTAGCAAAGAGAGATCCTAAGGATCCTAGAATTACAAGGCGCTTTGAAGCCTATATAAATACATGGGAAATTGCTAATGCCTTTTCTGAGCTTAACGATCCTATTGATCAGTACAATAGATTTAAAGAGCAGCAGGCTCAGCTTGAGGCTGGCGACGATGAGGCTCATCCAATGGATGAAGACTATGTTGCTGCATTAGAAGTAGGTCTTCCCCCAACTGGAGGTTTGGGTATAGGTATAGACCGTGTAATTATGCTATTAACAAATGCAGCTTCAATCCGTGACATAATATTATTCCCCACGATGAAACCCCTATAGGAATTAGAGGAGAACTATGAAAGACGACATATTAGTAAAAAAGATTTATGAAGATCCTAATAAATATGCAGATCAAGAAATATGTGTTAAAGGTTGGGTGCGCACAAACAGAAGCTCTAATAAATTTGGCTTTATAGAACTTAATGACGGCAGCTGTTTTAAATCTATACAGCTTGTATATGAAGAGGAAAATCTAGATAATTTTAATGATATTAGAAAGATATCCATAGCTTCTGGTATTTGTGTAGTCGGTACTTTAGTATTGACTCCCGAGGCAAAACAGCCCTTTGAGATAAAAGCTTCTTCAATATCAATAGAAGCTCACTCGGATTCTGACTATCCTTTGCAGAAAAAAAGACATAGCTTAGAGTTTTTGAGAGAGATAGCTCATCTAAGACCTAGAAGCAACACATTTTCTGCTGTTTTTAGAGTCAGATCTATAGTTGCATATGCTATTCATAGATTTTTCCAAGAGAACGATTTCGTCTATGTCCACACACCTATTATCACGGGAAGTGATGCAGAGGGCGCAGGCGATATGTTCCGCATTACAACTTTAGATTTGAAAAATCCGCCTAAAAATGAAAATGGTGAGATTGATTTTAGCAAGGATTTCTTTGGTAAAGAAACAAACTTAACTGTTAGCGGTCAGCTCGAAGGAGAGGCCTATGCTTTAGCATTCCGCAAGATTTATACTTTTGGGCCTACTTTCCGTGCTGAGAATTCCAATACGGCAAGACACGCTTCTGAGTTCTGGATGATTGAACCAGAGATTGCTTTTGCTGATCTTTCCGACAACATGGAATTAGCTGAGGATATGATTAAATATTTAATTCAATATGTTTTAGAGAATGCTCCTTATGAGATGGCATTCTTCAATCAATTCATAGATAAGAATCTATTTAACCGTTTGCAAAATATTCTTGAATCAAAGTTTGAAAGAATAACCTATACAAAGGCTATAGAATTACTAAAAGAATCCGGACAGGAATTCGAGTATCCTGTTGAATGGGGAATGGATCTTCAGACGGAACATGAGAGGTATATTACAGAAAAGATTTATAACAAGCCTGTTTTTGTCACTGATTACCCCAAGGATATTAAGGCCTTCTATATGAGGATAAATGAGGATAATAAAACTGTGGCTGCCATGGATTTATTAGTACCAGGTGTTGGAGAAATCATAGGAGGCAGTCAGAGAGAAGAAAGATACGATGTTCTGTTAAACCGTATTCATGAGATGGGTTTAAATGAAGAAGAATATGGTTGGTACATGGACCTAAGAAAGTATGGGGGTGTTAAACACGCCGGTTACGGTCTTGGATTTGAAAGGTTCATAATGTATGTTACAGGCATGTCCAATATCAGAGACGTCCTGCCATTTCCTAGAACACCCAGATCTGCAAACTTTTAATACAGCAGGGATGAATATGCGTTTACTGGCAAATACAATAAAAGATGGATTTATTAAAGCATTAAAGACCACCGCCACATTGATGAAGGTGGTTTTGCCTGTTTACGCAATTGTTGTATTGCTGAAATATTCGCCTGTGATGCCTTTTCTCCAAAATTTTTTTCAACCGAGCATGAGCATCTTCAACTTGCCGGGAGAGGCTGTAGTTCCTTTGATTACAGGAGTTTTTACAGATGAATATGGAACTATTGCAGCTACACGACAATTTGATTTTGACACACTTCAAATTACAACAATAGCGATGATATGCCTGGTATTTCACTCTATACCTGTAGAGTATGCATTGAGTCGGAAAATTGGATTACCTGCAGGAAAGCTAGTGCTGTATAGATTGGTAATGGCTATCATAATCGGCCTAATAACTGCATGGATTGGAGGAATCTTTCTATGACGGCATCCGCTTCAACAATTTTTAGCGAATTTTTCTTTGGATCTATCAGTACTATTATTAGCGTATTGAAGGTTTTAATTCCGCTTATGATCCTCATTGAGATCCTTCAGGTATATGATGTGATGCAGAAACTATCCAAAAAGCTAGCTGCAGTAACGAAGCTTTTAGGCATGAACCCACCGGCAATTTTGCCCTTGCTTGTGGCTACAGTAATGGGTGTTACATATGGAGCTGGAACTCT
>JAAYSU010000152.1 GCA_012523915.1 Clostridiales bacterium | reverse complement strand
AATTAAATCTCGTCTTGATAGAAAAGATCGGAAAGGGTTTCTTTCATAAAATTGACAAGGCAGAGTATGCAAGTTTTTTAACTGAATAGTTAGAATCCTGTCTTTCGACAGGATTCCGTGTTTAAAAGGTCATCTGGTCCCCTTTAATATCTATGGTGATTGTTTCTCCATCCTTTATTTCACCTTTTATTATCTTGGCCGCTATTTCCGTCTCTATATGCTTCTGTAAATAACGCTTTACTGGCCTTGCCCCATACATTGGCGTATATGCTTCAGAAGCAATATATCTTTTTGTTGAATTTGTTAATGCGACAGTGATATTTCTCTCTGCAAGTCTTTTTTGGATATCCTCCATGGAGAGGTCAATTATCTTAATAATCTGCTCCTCAGTAAGCGGTGAGAATACCACTATATCATCGATTCTATTTAAGAATTCAGGGCGGAAATACTTCTTCATTTCATTTTCAACATATTCTCTGGTTTCATTTGTTATCATGCCATCGCTACTTATGTTCTCAATCAGGTAAGCGCTTCCTATGTTAGAGGTCATAATGACTATGCAGTTCTTAAAATCGACAGTCCTGCCTTGATTGTCCGTAAGCCTTCCATCATCCAATAACTGTAGCAGTATGTTGAACACATCAGGGTGGGCTTTTTCTATCTCATCAAATAGAATAACACTGTAGGGCCTTCTTCTCACTGCCTCAGTTAACTGGCCGCCTTCATCATAGCCCACATAGCCTGGAGGAGCTCCTATCAATCTTGATACGGAATGCTTTTCCATGTATTCAGACATATCTATACGAATCATGTTTTTCTCTGAATCAAATAGTGTTTCCGAAAGTGCCTTAGCCAGTTCTGTTTTTCCAACGCCAGTTGGCCCTAGGAAAATAAAGGATCCTATCGGCCTGTTTAAATCTTTTAAACCGGCTCTGGCTCTTAGAACAGCTTCTGAAACAGATCTCACTGCATCATCTTGACCTATTACACGCTTATGGAGCAACTCAGGTAATCTCAGCAGCTTTTCACGTTCGGACTCAACCAATCTGTTAACAGGAATACCCGTCCACTTCGATACTACAGCGGCAATCTCTTCTTCAGTTACTTCCTCTTTGAGTAATCTGTTTTCCTTTGATTTATCAATGCTGGAATTCAGTTCTTCTATTTTTTTCTCTAATTCAGGAAGTGTTCCATATTTCAGTTGAGCGAGTTTTTCCAAATCGTACTGACGCTCAGCTTTTTCAATCTGAAGCTTCACATCCTCTATCTCTTGCTTAGCAGCTTTGTGCTCAGTTATCAGCTTCTTTTCATTTTCCCATTGAGCATACATGATATCCCTTTCTTCTTTGAGTGAAGAAAGTTCATCTTTAATATTTTCAAGTCTGGCCTGGGATGCTTCATCAGTCTCTTTGCCGAGTGCCTGTTTTTCTATCTCGAGCTGCATGATTTTTCTTGCAATCTCATCTAGTTCTGCAGGCATGCTATCTATTTCTGTCCTTATCATGGATGCAGCTTCATCCATCAGGTCTATTGCTTTATCAGGCAGAAAGCGATCGCTTATATATCTATCTGATAATGTTGCACAGGCAATCAAAGCATTGTCTGTAATTCTGACCCCATGATGGATCTCAAATCTTTCTTTTAAGCCCCTTAAGATAGAAATGGTATCTTCGACCGTTGGTTGATCCACCATGATTTTTTGGAATCTTCTCTCTAATGCAGCGTCCTTTTCAATATATTTTCTATATTCATCTAAAGTGGTCGCTCCGATGCAATGGAGCTCTCCTCTCGCCAACATAGGTTTAAGAAGATTTCCCGCATCCATCGAACCTTCGGTTCTTCCTGCACCGACTATATTGTGAATTTCATCTATGAATAATATGATCTGCCCATCGGATTTTTCTATCTCATGCAGTACTGCCTTTAATCTTTCCTCAAATTCACCTCTAAATTTTGCACCGGCAATAAGTGCGCCCATGTCGAGGGCATAGATAGTCTTATCCTTTAATCCCTCAGGTACATCACCGTTTAGAATACGTTGTGCTAAGCCTTCGACTACAGCGGTCTTCCCTACTCCGGGTTCACCTATAAGCACTGGATTGTTCTTTGTCCGTCTGGAAAGAATCTGTATAGTATGTCTGATCTCGCTGTCCCTTCCGATAACAGGGTCCAACTTACCTTTGCGTGCAAGTTCAACAAGATCCCTTCCATATTTATTTAATGCATCATAGCTTACCTCAGGATTTTGGTTTGTCACCCTCTGATTACCTCTTACCCTAGTCAAGGCTTGAAGAAATCCTTCTTTGCTAATACCATATTTCCTAAAAAGGTTAGAAGAAGGAGTATTCTTTTCATCTAACAATGCTAAGTACAAATGTTCAACACTAATATAATCATCCTTAAAGTCGGCAGCTAATTTATCCGCTTTTATCAGTAGTTGATTCAGCCTCATTGAAGCATACATTGAACTGCCTGCAGCCTGAACCTTCGGAAGTTTTGAAATTTCATGCTGAAGATCAGCAATTAAAGAATCTTTGTTGACACCTAGGTGTTCTATAAGTTTTGGAATTAGCCCCTCATCTTGTTTTAGAAGTGCCAAATGTAAATGTTCGCCATCTATTTGCTGATTACCTTCTTCAATAGCAATGTTTTGGCAATCTAAAATTGCTCCTTGAGCCTTTTCCGTCATTTTATCTAAATTCATTATTATCACCTCCTCAATGTATTAGAAACCTATATATAGATATTATATACCTAAATACTGAGGAAATAAACAAAAATATTAGCACTCTCATCTAGTGAGTGCTAATGGAAGGTACTTAAAAAAATATACCATATAAGAAATTAAAAACATAATATACCAAAGGCGTTAAGACCCTGCCAGTTATATTAAACAGTATTAGAATAATTAGAATCAAAAATCCTTTATCATAAACTCGATAGTAGAACTCTGTATTTCTTAGATTAAATATCTGAGTTAAAATATTAAAGCCATCTAAAGGAGGTATCGGAAGCAGGTTAAAGATCATTAAGACTATGTTTATAATAACTACTTGGATTAAAACCTCATTTAATATTCTGCCTAAATCAGATATCATGAATTCGAGCTGAAATTCATATAATAGTCTGAGGATCCCCATAAAGACTGTAGCAACTATAAAGTTCATAGCAACTCCTGCGACCGACACAAAGAGCTCATCCCTGCGTGGCTTTCTAAAGTTGGAGGGATTTATCATAACCGGTTTCCCCCAACCGAACCTCACAAAGATTAAAGCTAGCAAGCCTATAGGGTCTACATGGGCGGCAGGGTTGATAGTAACTCTTCCTTGCATCTTAGGCGTAGGATCACCGCACATACTAGCTACTTTTGCATGTGCAAACTCATGAAAGGAAAGCCCAATTATAATTCCCGGTAGAAGTATTATTATACTCATTAGCCACTGCATAGGGTTGCTATATTGACCGCTTCTCATTGCTTGAAAAGCCATTAACAATATGAAGAACATTAGGGTTGGATTTCTCAAAAAACGATTCAATATTATTACTCCTTTTTCCAGTATAATGATTTATTCTATCACATTATTTAGTTGTTTAAAATATACTGTTAAAAATAAATGCTTGAGGTATGCCCTCGAGTCGAACGAGAGGTGATTTTTAAGTTATGAATCGAGATAACTACAGTAGTTCTTTTTTTCCAAAAGCCCCTACTCAAACCCCAAACTATGAATGTGCAGAAAAGTATACGGTTAAAGCAGGTGATACCCTCTATACTATCTCACAACTATTCGGCATCCCTGTAGCTATACTTATGCAAGCAAACCGGATTTTGAACCCTTATTGTCTGAAAATAGGTCAAACAATTTGCATCCCCAGTATTAGACAAGAACCTATACCCGAAGAAAGACTCCCGCAAGAATCTCCTCCCCAAATGGAGATTCCTCCGGTAGCTGAAACTCCTGAGCCTCCGGCTCCTCCCGCTGAAGTGGAATGCGATGGTTTTTACCACACTGTTGTTGCGGGGGATTCCTTTTACACTATTTCAAAAAGATATAATATACCCCTTGATGTTATTATGAACGCAAATCCCAATATGGATCCACAGAATTTACAAATAGGTTCAAGAGTCTGTGTTCCATCAATAGAGTCTGCACCCCCTGAAGGCGAAGTGATGCAACCACCTGAGGCACCTGCCCCTCCACCTGTCAGCCAACCAGTTTGTGACGGAATACTCCATACAGTTGTCAGAGGAGATTCCTTCTATACCATAGCTAGAAGATATAAGGTGCCACTAGATACTTTAATGAATGCAAATCCAAACATGGATCCACAGAATTTACAAATAGGTTCAAGGGTCTGTATACCTATAGGCACATCTACTACTCCACCTCAAACAACTGAACCTACACCTTCCCCTCCTATGACTGAGCCGACTTGTGACGGTATATACCATACCGTTTTAGCAGGGGATTCTTTCTATACTATTGCGAAGAAATATAACATACAGCTTGAAACATTAATGAATGCAAATCCAAATATGGATCCGCAAAATTTACTTATAGGTTCAAGGGTCTGCGTACCTGGAGTAACTTCAGCAGAACCCCCAGAAGAAGTAGTAACTCCTCCGCCGCCTCCTCCTGATAGCGAGCTGGTTTGTGATGGAATATATCATACGGTGGTAGCAGGAGATTCTTTTTATAAAATAGCTAAGAAGTATCAAGTGAAGCTAAATGATATTATCAATGCTAATAAACATCTAGACCCTCTCAATCTACAGATAGGTTCCAAGGTATGTGTGCCTAAAGCAACTGCTAGTACACCTCCTAGAATGGAAATGCCAATGCCAAGGGTACCTGATCCTCCTAAAGAAAAGGTTCCTTGCCAAGGCTTCTACCATACTGTAGTAGAAAATGATACACTGTACGCGATTTCTAACAGATATAATGTATCGCTAGATGCAATTTTGCAAGCCAATCCCGATCTTGACCCATATAATCTTCGTATAGGCATGAAGCTTTGCATACCTGCCGATAAGCAAGATATTTGCTATCTTCAAAATCAAGGATTTCATTTTGTCCATATAGGAGATAATTTCGACATTCTATGCAGGAAATTCGGTATTTTGCCTATAAATCTTTTAAAAGCAAATCCTAATTTGACCGTTATAGACTACTCTGTGCCCGGCACAAAGATAATTATACCAAGATAGGTTTGAGCGGTGATTACGCTTAATCACCGCTTTATTTATACAGTGGAAATGAACTGCATAACTCCTTAACTATTGATTTAGACTTAGATAATGCAGCGCTGTCGTTCGGATTATCCAAAACAAGAGCTATTGCTTCAGCAACTTTTCTGCATTCCTCTTCTCCAAAACCTCTGGTTGTTACTGCTGGAGTTCCAATTCTTATTCCTGAGGTTATAAAGGGGCCGTTGGGATCATTGGGAACAGTATTCTTATTAGTAGTTATACCGCAATTGTCAAGTAATAGCTCTGCTTCCTTACCTGTTATGCCCTTATCTATAAGATTTACCAGTATTAAATGGTTATCTGTACCGCCTGATACTAAACGGTAATCTCTTTCAATCAGTTCATCTGCTAAGGCCTTACAATTACTAACAACCTTCTTCTGGTATTCAATAAATTCTGGTGTAGAGGCCTCTAAAAAGCAAACCGCTTTAGCTGCAATAACATGCATCAGAGGTCCGCCTTGCATCCCTGGGAAAATTGCCTTATTAATTTTTTTCCCGAACTCTTCCTTTGCTAAAATTGCCCCTCCTCTAGGACCTCTAAGTGTCTTGTGAGTTGTCGTTGTAACCACATGAGCATGTTCTACAGGATTAGGATGAATTCCTGCAGCTACCAAACCTGCAAAATGTGCCATGTCGACCATTAGATAGGCCCCGACTTCATCAGCAATCTCTCTGAAAGGCTTTGCATCTATTGTTCTTGGATAGGCGCTTGCTCCAGCAACAATTAGTTTAGGTCTATGTTCTTTCGCTAGTTGTCTTACCATGTCGAAATCTATTAGTTCGGTAACAGGATCAACTTTGTAAGGAATGAACTTGTAGTTAATACCGGAAAAATTCACTGGACTACCATGAGTCAAATGGCCACCATTTGAAAGATCCATTCCTAATACGGTGTCTCCATGTTCAAGCAATGAAGCATATACCGCTATATTTGCGCTAGATCCCGAATGAGGCTGCACATTTGCATATTCTGCATTGAACAGTGCTTTAAGCCTGTCAATAGCTATATTCTCAACATCATCAACATATTTGCATCCGCCGTAATAGCGTCTCCCCGGATAACCTTCTGCATATTTATTCGTCAGTAAACTGCCTGTAGCTTCCATGACTGCCTGAGAAGTGAAGTTCTCTGAAGATATTAATTCGATATTGTTCTCCTGACGATCCATCTCATTGCGTATCAATTCTGCGATCTTTGCATCTGTTTTTTCTAGATTTTTTAAATCCATCTTCTGCCTTCCTTT
>JAAYSU010000151.1 GCA_012523915.1 Clostridiales bacterium | reverse complement strand
TTATCCAGTTGAGAGAATGATGAGAGATGCTAAGATTACCGAGATTTACGAAGGTACATCAGAGGTACAAAGAATGGTTATTGCTGCAGATGTGTTTAGAAAATAAGTGAAGGGAGACAGAATGATGGGATTAAAAATTGTAGTTTGTGCTAAACAAGTTCCAGATACAAATGAAGTTAAAATAGATCCAGTTAAGAATACCTTGATTAGGGAAGGTGTTCCCAGCATATTGAATAATGATGATGCCAACGCTTTGGAGGAAGCTCTTAGAATAAAAGACAAGTATCCTGATACTCATATTACAGTTATAAGCATGGGTCCACTCCAGGCTAAAGACATGTTGATAGAATGCCTTGCCATGGGGGCGGATGAAGCTATATTAGCATCTGATAGGGCATTGGGGGGCTCTGATACCTGGGCTACATCAAATGCTTTAGCAGCTGTTATTAATAAATTAGGTCATTTCGATATAATATTTGCTGGCCGCCAGGCTATAGATGGTGATACAGCACAGGTTGGACCTCAGATAGCTGAAAAACTCGGTATTCCGCAGGTTACCTATGTTTCAGAATTCGAGTTGGACGGAGATACCATCACTGTAAAAAGAGCTTTAGAAGATGGATATGAAAGAATAAAACTTAAGATGCCATGTATGCTAACAGCAATTAAAGAACTTAATAAACCCAGATATATGACTATAGGCGGTATCTATGATGCAACAAAGAAGGAAATTCCAGTTTGGACTGCTGAAGATATAGGGGTTGATCTTAATAAAGTTGGTCTAGAAGCATCACCTACAAATGTATTTAGGTCCTTTACTCCTGCTCCTAAAGGAAAAGGAATAATGATAGAAGGTGACGGGGAAAAAGAACTGGCTAGAAATTTATTGATCAATCTCAAAGCAAAGCATGTAATTTAAGGAGGGTAATGAAATGGCAATTAAAGTTATAGAAGAAAAATGTACCGCTTGCGGGGTTTGCATAGATGACTGTCCCTTTGAAGCTATTGATATGGCAGGAGATCATGCTGTTATAAACGATAAATGTACAGCATGCAGTCAGTGTATCGAGACATGTCCCTTTGATGCAATTGTAAAGACTAGTGAAGAAGAAACCGAAGATGACATTTCAAAGTATAAAGATGTATGGGTTTATATAGAGCAAAGAGAAGGCAAAATAATGAATGTAGCCTTAGAACTCTTAGGTGAAGGCAGAAGGCTGTCAAGAGAAATTAGCGGAGACTGCAATGTTTGCGGTTTGCTAATAGGCCATGATACTGATCACCTTATAGAAGAACTATATGCCTATGGAGCTGATAAAGTATATCAGATAGATGATGAATTATTAAAGAATTATACAACAGACGGATATGCTAAAGTTATGACAGATGCCATCAAAGAATATAAGCCGGAAATTGTACTTTTCGGAGCTACTCACATTGGAAGAGACTTGGCACCTAGGGTTGCAGCAAGGCTTGATACGGGATTAACGGCTGACTGCACAAGGCTTGATGTTAAAACTGAAAACTATATCGAATATTTAGAAAAGAACACTACATTAGATACATCAAAGATAAGAGAAAAGACCGATAATATTAATTTAAAACAGACAAGGCCTGCTTTTGGCGGTAACATCATGGCAACTATCATATGCCCGAAGAGAAGACCGCAGATGTCTACAGTAAGACCTGGGGTAATGCAAAAACTGGAAAAGGACGAGTCTAGAAAAGGAGAGCTGATTAAAGTTAACCACAAGCTATCCAAATCAGATATCAGAACAGAAGTTTTAGAGGTTGTTAAAGCTGCAAAAGAAAGGGTATCTCTAACAGATGCCGAGATTATATGTTCAGGGGGACGCGGTCTAGGTGATCCTTCAGGCTTTGAACTTATTAAGAAACTTGCAGATAAGGTAGGAGGAGTTGTTGGATCATCTAGAGCTGCTGTTGATGCTGGCTGGATAGATCATTCACATCAGGTAGGCCAAACAGGTACTACTGTAAAACCAAAAATATACTTTGCCTGCGGTATATCTGGTGCTATTCAACACCTTGCCGGAATGCAGACTTCAGACATAATTGTAGCTATTAATAAGGACCCAGAAGCACCTATATTCGAGATAGCGGATTACGGTATTGTAGGGGACTTATACAAGGTTGTACCTCAAATTATAGAAGAGTGGGAAAACGCAGAAGCCCTCTATGACGAAAGTACAAAAAAAGAAACTGATACAAAATCAGCATAAATATAAAAGAGAAATACAGGGGACTGCAACAGTCTCCTGTATTAGTTACTAGATCTTTTTCATCTCTTGTTCGATTCTTGACCATGGAAATCCAATTACATTGTCCAAATCACCGATGATACGATCAATATATTTTCCCCAACTACCTTGAATTGCATATCCACCAGCCTTATCATAAGGTTCACTTGTATTGATATATTCAATAATGTCTTCATCCTTATAATCCTTGAAAAACACTTCTGTCAATTCATAAAAGGCCTTTCTTACATTGCTTCCAGCTCTCAGTATGGCAACGCCTGTAGCTACCCAATGACTTTTATTTCGTAGAAATGATAGAATCTCAAAAGCTTCTTCTTTAGTTTCGGGCTTGCCTATTATTTTATCGCAATAGACTATAGTATCCGCCGCTATTATTATATTATTTAAATCATTAGTTTCTAAGAATAAGTTTTCCACGTATAGTGCCTTTTTAAGTGCTAAAAACATTACTGATTGCCGTAAATCAAGTCCTTCAGGTAGGTTTTCGTCTATATCAGGGGAAATTATCATTGGATTTATCCCGTTTTCTTTTAACATTTTTATTCTTCTCGGGGAAGAAGATGCTAAAATAATTTGCTTTTTATCCATAATACCATCCTCATATATTTATAAATGATATTCTAGCATATTTTTTATGAAATTATAAATAATAATCTTGATCTTTATTATTAATTTAAGCGAGGATAGTTATGTCTAAGAAGAAAAAACAAGATGAACAGGTTAAAAAAGAGCAGGCGAAAGCATACGAAAAATATGTAAAACAGTTTACACCTAACCCCAAGTATTTTTCTAATGCTATAAAGGCATTTTTCATAGGCGGATTGGTATGCACAGCTGCATTATACCTTCAAAATTTATTTATGGCCCAGGGCATGATGAAAAAAGATGCTGCAACGGCTGTTACGGTCATACTTGTTTGTTCTGCTCAGCTCTTAACAGGGATTGGCTGGTTTGATTCTATAGCTAGATTTGCAGGAGCAGGTGTTATCGTGCCGATCACTGGCTTTGCAAATTCGATGGTATCTCCGGCAATGGAATTTAAGAAAGAAGGTCTTGTTCTCGGTTCAGGTGCTAAACTTTTTACTTTAGCCGGTCCAGTACTAGTCTGTGGGATAAGTGTTTCTGTGATTATTGGGATTATTCACTTAATAATAGATAAATAAATTAAGGTATGCGAGAGGGTACTTATATGGTAGCTAATAAAATAGGCAAACATACTGTGAAATTTAATAACAAGCCCGAAATATTAGGGACAGGTTCAGTTGTCGGGGTAAAAGAAGGAGAAGGTCCCCTTGGTAAACGATTTGATGTCGTGCTTGAAGATGATACTTTTAATGAAAAGACTTGGGAAAAAGCAGAAATCAAGATGCTTAGCGAATCTATTCTTCTTTCTATGAAGAAAGCAGGCAAAACTGAGAAAGAAATTGATGCAATTATCTCAGGAGACCTTTTGAACCAATTGATGTCAGCATCATTTACAGCTAGAGATTTCGATGTTCCCTTCATCGGAATTTATGGTGCTTGTTCAACAATGACAGAATCAATGATCTTGGGAAGTGTTTTGGTAGATGGAGGGTATGCAGAGAATGTTGTTTCTGCAGCTTCAAGCCATTTCTGCACTTCGGAAAGACAATTTCGTAACCCTTTAGAGCATGGAAACCAACGTCCTCCTGCTGCTCAATGGACTGCTACTGCTTCCGGAAGTGTAGTTATAGGTATAACCAATAAGCCGAATATTGTTTTAACATATGCAACATTAGGAAAAGTGGTTGACCCAGGTATTACCGATGCTCACCAAATGGGTGCCGCTATGGCACCGGCAGCGTTGGATACGATACACACACATTTATTAGACACAAATAGAGAGCCAGCTTATTACGATTTGATAATAACAGGGGATTTAGGCCATATAGGAAAGGATATATTGCTAGATATGTCTAAAAATAGAGGTATAGATTTAGAAAAAGTACACATGGATTGTGGCGTGATACTTTATGATGAGGATCAGGATACACATAGCGGCGGAAGTGGTTGCGGATGTTCAGCATCCGTTTTCGCTGGTCACATATATAGAGAAATATTGGAAGGTAAATTAAAGAAGGTATTATTGGTATCAACCGGAGCACTATTATCTACCACGAGCACAATGCAGGGCGATTCTATTCCTGGTATAGCACATGCAATAGCTATAGAAGTTGAAGACAGTTAGTGGAGGTAAATATGGATTATCTATGGGCATTTATAATTGGTGGCCTTATCTGTGTAATAGGGCAACTATTAATGGATTTTACAAAATTAACACCACCTAGAATTCTTGTTATATTTGTAGTTGCAGGTGCCATTTTAACCGGTTTAGGCTTGTATCAGCCAATTGTAGATTTTGCAAAAAGCGGTGCAACAGTACCATTGCCGGGATTTGGCTATTTGCTGGCCAAAGGGGCTATGGATGCTGTAAAAATCGATGGATTCATGGGTGCATTGGTTGGAGGATTAAAAGAAACCGCTGCAGGTATTACAGCGGCTATAGTTTTTGGATATATTATTGCTCTTATTTTTTCACCAAAGCCCTTACGCTAATCGGATCCATTTGGACCATGGTTTTCGGAATCATTGTTTCTATTTCCGTTTCTGTTTCCGTTTTCATCATTATCTTCGTTTTCATCTTCTGCTTCATCTTGATTCCCGTTACCATTTCCATTTTGCCATGGATTCGGATTATCATAGTCAATGCCGTCCCAGACATAATTCGGGTCTATTTTTACATCTGGATCGATAGGATATGCTACGGGATCTATATTGTGCAGGTTGCAGTAATATCTTGGTGCCTCATGATCTATGTCCCCAACTACAGCATTACCGTGAGATAATACCGAGCCTTCAGGCCTTCTAACCATTACCTTAGTTTCTCTATTCATGCAGAAGGGAGTTGCCATATAGCCTGAGCCGTTGCAGATCGTAACCTCAACATGTAAATCGTCTACTTGGCTAGGTTCGGTACCTTTAACAAAGTATTCACTTCTTATAGTGCCCCTAGGATCTAAAGCAGATAGTTCTGAGGGCAGCAAGCCTGATATAGTATCTACTTGTACGCTTATGACATTATCAGGTCTTGAGGGGAAGTTCTTATTTGGTAATCCTGAGTGTACTTGCTTCATTATTTTGCTCCATAGTCTTGCTGCCGAAACGCTTCCCTGTGATAGTTCTAAATTAATATCATTACCAATCCAAAGGGCAGCAGTATAATATGGCGACATTCCAACAAACCATGCATCATAGTTATCAGTTGTTGTACCAGTTTTTCCAGCTACAGGATGGGAACCAATCGAAGCAGAACCAGCGATTCCGTTGGTTACTGTTGTCCTTAACATATCTGTCATAATAAAAGCTACACCTCTATCCATGACTTGTTCTATTTTAGGACTAGCTTCTAATAATACTTCTCCCTTTTTGTTTGTGACTTTGGTATAACATACCGGTTCTATGTATAAACCTTCATTAGCAAAAGCATTGTATGCTCCCGCCATCTCAAGTGGGGATATACCGTTGGTCATACCTCCTAAAGCTAAGGCTGCAGGGTTCAGGTCGTTTACAGGGCCTGATTCAACAACAGAGGATACACCAAGTTTTTTTAAGAATGATAATGAAGTTGATGTCCCGATTTCCAAGAAAGTTTTAACAGCATTAACGTTTACAGATTGTTCTATCGACCTTCTCAAGGTATGTAAACCTCTGTAACCTGCATACCAGTTCCTAGGCCACAACTTTCCGTCAAGCACTAAAGGAGCGTCATCTATGGAAGTTGCTGCAGTCCAGAGCTTAGTTTCCGGTGTAGCAGCATTGTTCCTAACAAGATCTACAGAGCTTTGTAGAGCAGGTGCATATACTGCTATTGGCTTAATAGCAGAACCTGGTTGCCTAGTTCCTATTGCGCGGTTAAATAGCAGTTTACCCGAAAGGCTTCTTCCGCCCGCCATGGCTTTTATACCGCCGGTACTGTGGTCAATAATAACCATTGCTGATTGAGGTTGGATTACCTTTTCCTTCAGTTGGCAATATTCTTTTGGAATTACCACACCAGAATCAGTAAATTCAAAGGCTGTTTTATCATCAAAGAATTCTTTACTTATTATCAGATTGCCATCTTTATCACGGTCTTTGTATTCAGATGGGATGCGAATATATCCCCCCGATATGCTGTAAAAGATACCGTCTTCTACAGTATACATAGGCTTAAATTCAAGACTATAATCTATCTTGTTTTGTACCTCAGTTTTATATATATTAAGACGTTTTCCAGCAAAAATCATCAAGGAGCCATCTTCATTAACCTGATATTCATCATGCTTTAATACAAAGTTATCGTCATCGTCAAAGATATTTGAGTATTCATATAGTAAAATATTTCCCCTTGAATCTCTGGCATTTCCAGCCTTATCTTTGTTCAAACCCGTTACCTTGGGAAAATTTTGATTGTTTGCGAATTCTGCTTCTGTCTTTTTTTGCATGTCAACATTTAGAGTGCTATAAATTCGCAAACCTCCGTTATATATCATTCTTTTAGCATCTGATTCTTCAAGGTTAAATTCAAACATTAAGTCTTTTACAACTTGGCCCACTACATAGTCAGCAAAATATGATGATATTTCAGTGGACATATCAATATTAGGATTAATTGAAGCTCGCATATCCTGAGCAAGAGCTTCTTCGTATTCCGCATCTGAAATTTTGCCTTGCTCTAGCATTAATTTTAAGGTAAGCAGCTGACGATCCCTAAAATCATCCTGATAGAAGATGCTCATTGTTTCTCCTCTATATATAAAGTCTAATGAATCAGGATCGTAGATATCTTCGTTATATAGCTTTCTAATAGGAGAATACTTGCTTGGACTCTTAGGTATGCTGGCTAGTAGTGCACATTCAGCTAATGTCAAATCTCCGACATCTTTAGAAAAATATGTCTGTGAAGCTGCTTGTACTCCATTTGCACCGCTACCTAAATTAATGGTGTTCAGATAAGCTTCAATGATTTCTTCTTTCGAAAGCTGCCGCTCTAACTGGATTGCATAGTAAGCTTCTTGAACCTTGCGCTCAAGAGTACGGACGGTTCTAGTATCCTCCAGATAGAGATTTCTCGCTAGTTGTTGCGTGATTGTACTTGTTCCTCCAATTGATTCACCGGAAGTAACAGCGTCAACTATAGCTCCCATAATACGGATAAAATTGAAACCACTATGTTCCCAAAATGTCTTATCTTCGATTGCTACGAAAGCGTCAATTAATGTTTTGGGCATTTCTGTATAGCTTAAATTAGTTCTTAAGCCACTACCGCTTTCATAAATATTCTCTATTTCCCGTCCCTCATCATCATAAAGAATGGAGTTTTCGGAAAGCATGGTGTAGATATTATCCGCATCTATACTCGGAATATCTTTTACTATATTGAGTGCCCAAACACCCACTCCTAAACACACTATTAACCCTAGACAAACTATTGTTATCAAAAGTCGCTTCGGGTTAAACCTATATCTCTTTTTCTTCTTTTGTTTTCTTGCCATTGTAATACCTTCGTCGCTAATATCTGCTTCGTCAGCTATTGTGCTTCTACTTCTACGCTTCTTTGATTTATTCAAGCGATCAAGCCTGCTTGCGGCAGAAGTTTTTGAAATTTCTGTTTCTTTTGCTACTTTTTTGTTTTCAATGTTATCATCTGATCTTTCAAAATCGTCGCTTATTCTATCAAATTCTTTAAGAAACTCTTCAATATCATTATTATTGCTATTTTTTTTATCAAAATTATCACTCATGAGTAACACCCACTTTTATAGTATTATAGCTAATACGATGATTGCTAAACAATGAGCATTTCAACTGTTTATAAGGGACGAACTTATTATACCACAATAGTTATTATGTGTAATCCCAAATTGATTAAAAACACAAAATGGTAACATATTTGTAATATAGTATCCCCCAAAGCCAATTAACATATATTGACTATAATGCTTTAAAATGGTATAAATATATAACGAGGGGGATAATATTTTGAGAAGACCTATATTGCATATTTTCTTAGCATTTACATGTGGAATATGGTTAGGTTTTTACTTAAACATTTGGATTATTATGATGTTGTCACTGGGGTTTATAGTGGCATCATATATTTTGAGGAAAAGAATAATATTATTCTTGCTGTGTTTAGTTATGGTTGGTTCTTCATATATTACTATTAGAGAAAGTAAAGTAAACCCATTAGAGTCTTTTGAAGGTGAAATAATAGATATTAGGGCTTGTGTTGAAAGCGTTCAGGATATGGGTAGATACTATAGATTGATTGTAAAATCCAAGGCATTTAACCATGAAGGGGCAGAATATAAGATAAATGAAAAAATACTAATAAACCTAAGTGGAAAAGCAGCTTTTAACCCTCAAGGTCTCGCAGGTAAAGATATTGAGCTTAGAGGCAAAGTTTCTTTGCCCTCAGGACAAAGAAACCCTGGATTGTTCGATTATAGACTGTATTTAAAAAC
>JAAYSU010000150.1 GCA_012523915.1 Clostridiales bacterium | reverse complement strand
TTTTTAAAGTCACTTTCTTCAATTCTTATTACACTCTCAAGATTATTATCAGTTACGTTTTCTTTTGCCACTTTAACAGCAACTGGATCTATGTCGATTCCAAATACTTCTTCTGCCCCTAAAAAAGCTGAAACAATAGATAATATAGCAGAACCTGTTCCTATATCTAAAATCTTTTTTCTGCTGTCGTCAATATATTTTTCCATCAATTTTATCGTTAAATAAGTGGTGGGATGTGAACCTGTCCCAAAGGCCATTCCGGGATCAAGCTCAATCACTATTTCATCCTTACTCCTTTTATCATACTCAACCCAGGATGGTTTAATCGTAATCATATCTGTGACTTTAATAGGCTTAAAATGTTCCTTCCAGTTATCCTTCCATTCCCCATCGGATAGGCTCTTAATCTCAACCTTTTCAATATCAAATACGACTAAATCCTGCAGTATATTATCCATAAGTTCAATGCCTTCAGCAGTATCATCTAAATAGAATGTGAGGTTAGTATTGATATTTTTTAATGCCACCAAATTTTTGTCTACATAGTCCCAATCGTATTCATTTTTTTTGTTTAAGAAATTATCTACTGTACTCTGCTCTTCCAATACCGTACCATAAATACCGTAGTTTTCTAGCTTAGACGTAATTAATTCCAAATCTTCTTCTTTACAATATAACTTAACTTCAATGTAATTCATTTAATCCCTCTTCTTTTATTTTATATCAAAAGTGATTATATCAGCTTCTATTAAAAAATACACCCCTACATTGATATTTGAATACTATATTAGAAACTAAAAAGTATGGAGGCTACTATGTCACTGTTAATATATACTGTACAGCCAGGGGATAATCTTTATGAAATTGCCCGTATGTATGGCAGTACTGTTGATGCGATTGCAGATATTAATAATATTGCTAATCCTAATTTGATTTATCCGGGTTCAACGATATTAATACCCGTTGAAGAAGAAGATATAGAAAGTCCACCCGGTAGCATTATTTATACCGTTCAACCTGGTGACACATTATATATTATTTCACTCCTATTTGGGGTCAGCATTCAAAGCATTTTAGAATTAAATGATATAGCGAATCCGTCACTCATATACCCGGGAATGAAGATCGTGCTACCTAAAGAAGCTAAAAACCCATTTGAACCTATTGAGCCGGGTATCATAAGATATACTATTTTGCCTAATGATACTATAAATAGAATAGCTAGAAGGTTTGGAACATCAAGCCAATCAATATTAAATCTTAATCCTGGATTAGATCCCTTAAATTTAATAGCCGGAAATGAAATTATAATAACTATTCCTGAAAACGCTGTTGCTATATATAGAGGTAACCCATCTAAAAGGATGGTTGCCCTTACTTTCGATGCCACCTATGGAGATAATCAGACCCTTAGACTGTTAGAAATATTAAGGAATAATAATATTAAAGCGACCTTTTTCCTGTCGGGTATTTGGCTTTATAACTACCCCGACCTAGTTAGGGCTATAGCATCAGAAGGCCATGAAATTGGAAATCATAGTTATACACACCCCCATATGTCACAAATTACACTATCAGAAGTTAATGACCAAGTATTACGAACAGAAGCACTAATTAAAAATATTGCAGGTACTGATCCATATTTGTTCCGACCTCCATATGGTGAATACAATCAAGCATTTCTAAATGCCCTAGCATCCCTAGGCTATATTTCTATATTGTGGACTATTGATTCAATTGACTGGAAATATCCTGGAGCAGCTCAGATAGTTTCTCGTGTAGTTGATAATATTGTACCAGGAGCTATTATACTAATGCACCAATCTGTATCTCAAACAGCCGATGCACTGCCAGAAATAATAGCACGATTAAAACAGCAAGGATATACTTTTGGAACTGTTACGGAGGTTTTAGATAGTTAATTTAAAAAGGATACTATGCATCTTACATAGTATCCATATAAATCTATTACCTTTGCCCGCTTGCATTGAGTACATTTTTAATCTTGTGCTGTACCATGGCTTTTATTGCATCTCTTGCAGGCCCAAGATACTTTCTTGGGTCAAAATCCGATGGGTTTTCTAATAAGTGGCGTCTGATTTCCGCAGTCATCGCAAGTCTTAAGTCTGTATCTATATTTATCTTACAGATACTGTATTTTGTAGCCTTGCGAAGCATTTCTTCTGGCACTCCTTGGGCTCCCGGAATATTTCCTCCATATTTATTGCATCTTTCCACAAATTCTGGCAAAACTGAAGAAGCGCCATGTAATACTAACGGGGTATTAGGAATAAGCTCTTGGATTTTTTCGAGTCTTTCAAAATCTAGGTATGGCTCACCTTTGAACTTAAATGCTCCATGACTTGTACCTATAGCTATTGCTAGTGAATCCACACCTGTCTTTTCAACAAACTCTGCAGCTTCTTCAGGATCTGTAAAAGTAGCTGACCTTTCATCTACACTTACATTGTCCTCTACTCCTGCTAGTCTTCCAAGTTCGGCTTCTACAACTACTCCTTTTGAATGAGCATAATCTACTACTCTTTTAGTTAGCTCGATATTTTCTTTTAGAGGAAATCTTGATCCATCTATCATAACGGAAGTAAATCCGTCATCGACGCATTTCTTACATATTTCAAAATCTTCACCATGGTCTAGATGAAGTGCAATATCAAGGCCTGTATCTTCGATTGCTGCTTCTACAAGCTTTAAAAGATATACTGGTTTTGCATACTTCCTTGCCCCTGCAGAAACCTGTAGGATCAAAGGTGCGTTTTCAGCTACTGCAGCATCAACTATTCCCTGGATAATCTCCATGTTGTTTACGTTGAAAGCGCCTATTGCATAATCGCTGTTAATTGCTTTAGCAAACATTCCTTTAGTAGTTACTAATGCCATACTATTTCCTCCTATTCTTTTAACAAATGTTAAGCTTTTGCCTTTATCTTTTTCAGTCTGGCAAACCTCGGAAGACCATTTTCATACTTCATTTCAGTTTCACCTTGTACAAGTGGTAAAGCATAGTCAATAAATGCTTTCAGAACATCATTTCCTTCTTTATTAATCCATTCTCTTGGAATTGTCTTCTCAACATTTGCAACTTCTGAAAGATCCACTAATATAGTCTTACAGATATATTCTTCTCCTTCTTCCCTCTTAAATGCAACCATTTTTGCTGTCTGGCCGTCTACGGCAGCTTCTAATGCAGCCTTTCCTGCCATATATGCCTCCTCAATATCTGTTTTGGACGCAAGGTGAGCAGCACAGCGTTGAAGCAGGCTAAGCTCTATTCCTCTTATTTTAGCATGTATTTTTTTATTTGCATAATTTGCTAATCCTGCAGCTAATCCTCCCATTTGAGCATGACCAAAGGCATCTTTTTTATTTGCCATATCAGTAAAGTATGAAGAAATATATTTCCCCTCTTTATCTTTAACGCCTTCTGAAACTGCTACTATTACATAGCCCTTCTCTTTGTAAACTCTCTCAACGTCAGTTACAAATTTTTCAAGATCAAATGCTACTTCAGGTAGGTATATTAGATCAGGTCCTGCTCCATTATATTTTGCTAAAGCCGAAGCTGCTGTTAACCAGCCGGCATTTCTTCCCATTACCTCTATTACAGTGATTGAACCACTATCATATACTGTTGCATCTCTATATACTTCCATAAAAGTAGTTGCAACATATTTTGCTGCGCTTCCATAACCCGGACAATGATCGGTTATTGCCAGGTCATTGTCTATGGTCTTAGGTATACCTATGACTCTGCATTCGTAATCGTTGTCAGATAGGAACCTACCAAGCTTATTGCAGGTATCCATTGAATCATTACCGCCTATATAGAAAAAGTACCTAATACCATATTTCTTTAATATTTCTAAGAATCTCTTGTAATCTGTGTCATCAATATCAGGATCCGCCAATTTATATCTACAGCTTCCTAAAGCAGCAGATGGTGTATGTTTTAACAACTTAAGCTCTTCTGGATCTTCAAGTGTCAAGTCATATAAATAATCATTTAAAATTCCTTTTATACCATGTGCTGCTCCAAACACCTTTGTTATGTATTCAGATTTCAATGCAGCTTCTACACATCCTAGAACACTGGAATTGATTACGGAAGTTGGTCCTCCCGACTGTCCTATTAAACAGGCTCCTTTTAGTGTTGTCATATATAATCCCTCCTTCTAGTATATATATTAAAGCTTTATCAAAAAAGGAGCAAGTGCCAATTCGACCCTTGCCCCTTTAACTTCATCTAAAAAGATCTTTCACTGTATCTGTAAATCCTTTATGTTTAGAATATGAACTCTTATCTAATAATTCTCCTAATTCTTTTACTAGTTTCTTCTGCTTACTGTTTAGTTTAGTAGGTACTTCCAGTAGGACTTTAACGTAAAGGTCTCCATATTTCGTCGATTTTAGGTTCTTTATTCCTTTACCTTTCAGTCTGAAAACCGTATCGGGTTGGGTTCCTTCAGGTATCTTGTAGCTCACTTTTTCTTTCAGCGTCGGTACAACTAGTTCTGCACCCAGTGCTGCCTGATCAAAGGTAATAGGCATCTCTAGCCACAAATCACTACCTTTTCTTTTAAATAGTTTATGTGGCTCTACTGAAATAACAACGTAGAGATCACCATTCGGACCTCCGTTTCTACCCGGCTCTCCCTGTCCTTTTATGGAAATAACGGAATCATTGTCAACACCTGCAGGTATATCTACACTTATTGTTACCTTCTTTCGTATAGTGCCGCTTCCACTGCATTTTGAACATGGATTTTCTATTACTTGACCGGTTCCGCCGCATCTACTGCAGGTTTGAATATTAGTAAACTGCCCAAAGGGTGTTCTCTGTGTACTCCTGATTTCACCTGTGCCGTTACAATTCGGACAGGTCACCTTTGATGAGCCTTTCTCAGCACCCGACCCATCACATGCATCACATGTGGTCATTTTATTTAATACTATGTTCTTTTTTGTTCCAAAGGCAGCTTCCTCAAATGTAATTCTCAGATTCTTCTGTAGATCTGCACCTTTTTGAGGAGCATTCCTTCTTGATTGACTGAAACCACCGGCACCGCCAAACATGCTGCCGAACAAATCACCGAATATATCTTCAAAGCCACCGCCGAAGCCACCTCCAAAGCCGCCGCCACCAAAGCCAGCATTAGGATCTACCCCAGCATGGCCAAACCTATCATATCTCTCCTTTTTCTGGGGGTCAGATAAAACCTCATAAGCTTCGTTTACTTCTTTAAATTTTGCTTCCGCAGCCTTATCATCGGGATTTCTGTCAGGATGATATTCCATAGCTTTTTTTCTAAAAGCAGACTTTATTTCATCCTGAGAAGCACCTTTTTTAATGCCGAGTATTTCATAATAGTCACGTTTTTTCTCTGCCATTTATTTTTAATCCCCCACAATTATTTGTTTTAATATATGTTAAGTACTCGAGGCCGTGTTATAACATTCTCTGGAAATATCTAAACACGACCTCCTATGTTTTCAATATAGTTAAGTTCTATTGATTAATTATCATCATCAACTACTTCATAATCGGCATCTACTACATTGTCGTCTGTCGATGAATCACTGTCGCTGCTAACATCATCTCCCCCAAAACTACCAGCCCCATCATTTGGATCATAGCCTCCTTGGCTCGCCTGTTGATACATTTTGGCAGATAGAGTATGGAATTTTTCAGTCAAGGCGTCGGTCTTAGCTTTGATATCATCTATATTTCCTGCTTCTAAAGCGTTCTTCAGATCTTCCTTAGCGTTTTCAATATCTTTCTTTTCATCCTCACTGATATTTGCTCCTATTTCTTTAAGAGCTTTTTCAGTTTCGTATACTAAGGTTTCTGCCTTATTCTTAACTTCAACCTCTTCTTTCTTTCTCTTATCCTCTTCTGCAAACTGTTCTGCTTCTTTAATTTTCTGCTGTATTTCGTCATCTGACAGTTTTGTTGAAGATGTAATCGTTATCTTTTGCTCTTTACCTGTACCTAAATCCTTTGCACTTACATTTACTATACCGTTAGCATCGATGTCAAATGTAACTTCTATTTGGGGTACTCCGCGAGGAGCTGGTGGAATTCCAGTAAGCTGGAATCTACCTAGAGTAATGTTTCCTGCTGCCATCTCTCTTTCACCTTGCATTACGTGAATGTCTACAGCAGTCTGATTATCTGCAGCAGTTGAGAAGATCTGACTCTTCTTTGTCGGTATAGTAGTATTTCTTTCTATTAATCTAGTTGCAACTCCCCCTAAAGTTTCAATCGACAGGGAAAGAGGTGTTACGTCTAACAGTAGAATATCCTTTACCTCTCCGGTTAAAACTCCAGCCTGAACAGCTGCACCGACTGCTACACATTCGTCAGGATTTATACCCTTGAATGGGTCTTTACCTGTTACTCTTTTTACAGCTTCTTGAACTGCAGGAATTCTTGTCGAACCGCCTACGAGAATTACCTTTTCGATATCGTTAGTGGATATACCTGCATCCGAAATGGCCCTTCTCATCGGTTCAATTGTTTTTTCAACTAGGTGTGATGTAAGCTGTTCAAACTTAGCTCTTGTAATATCCATATTTAAATGAAGAGGTCCATCTTCATTAACAGTGATAAAAGGTAGATTGATATTAGTTGTCTGGGAAGAAGACAATTCTTTTTTAGCTTTTTCTGAAGCTTCCTTTAATCTCTGCAAAGCCATCTTATCTTTTCTTAGATCGATACCATATTCCTTTGCAAAGCTATCAGCTATGAAGTTCATCAAAGCATCGTCGAAGTCATCTCCACCCAGCTTGTTATTACCACTAGTTGCAAGTACTTCAAATACACCGTCACCTAATTCAAGGATAGATACGTCAAATGTACCCCCGCCAAGGTCATAAACAAGTATCTTGTGATTACCCGTTTCCTTATCTAAACCATAGGCTAATGATGCAGCAGTTGGTTCATTGATAATCCTCTTAACCTCAAGACCTGCAATTCTTCCTGCGTCCTTAGTAGCTTGTTTCTGGCTATCGGTAAAGTATGCAGGCACAGTAATTACTGCTTCTGTAACCTTCTCGCCTAAATAGGCTTCTGCATCAGCCTTTAATTTCGATAAAATCATGGCAGATATATCTTGGGGAGTATATGTTTTCCCATCAATTTCAACTTTATAATCGCTTCCCATTTGTCTTTTAATGGATGTGATAGTTCTCAGCGGATTGGTTATAGCTTGGCGTTTTGCGGTTTCTCCAACCAGCCTTTCACCATTTTTAGCAAAACCCACTACAGAAGGCGTTGTTCTATTTCCTTCGGCATTGGTAATTACAACAGGATCTCCGCCTTCTAGAACTGCAACACATGAATTTGTTGTTCCTAAGTCAATACCTATAACTTTTCCCATTTCATTCCTCCTATTTGATTAAATTGGTCATATTAGCCATTTTGTTTATTCAGCAACTTTAACCATAGCTGGTCGTATAACTTTCTTATTAAGTAAATACCCCTTTTGCAATACATCTACAACATACCCTGATTCATGAGAATCTACTTTCTCTGTCATCACAGCATGATGGAAATTTGGATCGAAAACTTCATCTTGCGCTTTAATCTCTTCTAATCCATTTTTTTCTAATACCCCTTTAAACTGTTTGTAAACCAATTTCATTCCATCGAGCAAGCCTTTATCTTCACTCTCAACTTCTAAAGCTCGATCGAAATTATCTATAACATCAAGAAGTTCAGTGATTATTTTCTCATTGGCATAAGAATATATATCACTTTTTTCTTTTTCTATTCTTTTTTTATAATTCTGGAAATCAGCAGCTAACCTTAAATACCTGGTTTGAAGTTCTTCATCTTCTTCGGCTGCATCTTCGTCTTTTATTTCCTGATCATTTTCCTCTTCTTTTGCTTGCTCTTCAAGTTCCTTTTCCTTATCCTTGGCCTCTTCTTCTGTTATACCCTCATTAACGTCTTTTAAATTTTCATTATTTACATCACTGTTACTCTTGTTCTTCATCTTCTCCTCCTTCAGTCAGTCGAAACGCCTTGCTCAAATTATCAGTCAGATATTCAATCACGGAGGTAACTTCAGCGTACCTCATTCTTGTAGGACCTATAACACCAAGTTTGCCAACAAACTTGCCATCAACTCTATAGCTAGCTGTAATAAGGCTGCAGTCCTTCATTAACTCTTCTGAATGTTCATCGCCAATAGTGATAATTACTCCGCTATCACGGTTCAATAAAACCTCAGTGAGACTCTTCTTTTCATTGAGCATTTCTAAAAATAGCTTTGCCTTTTCGATGTCGTTGTACTCTGGAATATCAAATATGTTTGTGAAACCATCCATGTAAAGCTCAACATTAAGCATATCTTCCAAAGTACTTAAGAAGTTTGGCATTATGCTTTCCGCTAGCCTACTCAATGCTTCAATATCAGTCTCAAAGTTTCTAATGATGTCCATCTTAAGAATGTCACTCAGCCGTTTGCCTTTATAGTTATAGGTCATTACCTTAGACATCAATGAAAGTCTTTCCTCTGTAAAAGGAACCCTCAAATTCAGCACCGTATTAGATACTTTCCCGCTCTCTGCAACTATCATCAACAGTACAGTGTTGTCACCCAGAGGAAGTATATTAATATACTTTAAGATGTCCTCATCCTGCTTTGGTGAAAGTGCAAAGGATGTAAGGCTTGTTAGCTCAGAAAGAATTCTGGCGGCATGTTCGATAGTTTTATCAAGCTCAGCTAAATTTTTATATAATTTCTGTCTAATGATTCTCTTTTCGCTTTCCCTTAGCTCATATCGCTGCATCAAATCATCAACATATAAGCGATATGCTTTAGCAGATGGAACTCTTCCAGCCGACGTGTAAGGATGCGTAAGAAAACCCATCTCTTCTAAATCCGCCATCTCATTTCTAATAGTAGCAGGACTAATCCCTAAATTATACTTCCTAGATAGGGTCCTTGAACCTACTGGTTCAGCAGAAGAAATAAAGTCTAGTATTATCGCATGCAAAATTTTAAGTTTTCTTTCGCTTAATTCCATATCATCCACCACCTTGTTGTTAGCACTCTATGAAGGTGAGTGCTAACTATAGTATTAATTTACCACCTATATGGGGTTCTGTCAACAGTTTTAAGAAATATTTCCATTGACATTATACCTTTTTTCTCAGAGAATATAAATGGAGGTTCTTCTATTATGGAAAATAATATTATTGTAACAATAGGAAGGCAGTACGGTAGCGGAGGAAGAATAATCGGTAAGAAATTATCTGAAAAACTCGATTTGAAATTTTATGACAAAGAAATTCTTACTTTAGCTGCCAAAGAAAGTGGAATTCATTTCGGTCTATTTGAAGAAGCAGACGAAAAGCGCACAAACCATTTTTGGAGTACCTTAGCGATGGGTACAGCTAACTACATTCGCCCTCATGCTTACAATGATATTCCTATGGATGACAGGCTGTTTTTTATTCAGTCTGATATAATAAAAAAAGTCGCAAAAAAAGAATCATGTGTAATAGTAGGACGTTGTGCAGATCGCATTCTTAAAGATCATCCACGCATTGTCAAAATTTTTATCCATTCATCTTTTGAAGATAAAATTAAGCGTATAGCAGACCGCTTTAATATCCCTGAATCAGAAGCAAAAGAACTCATGATAAAAAAAGATAAGGAAAGAGCCAACTATTATAACTACTATTCAGAAGGTGGCTGGGGAGAGGTAGATAATTATCACCTATCTATTGACAGCAGTATCTTAGGAATAGACGGTACAGTAGAGTTGTTATCAACATTTGTTATTACGAAATTCAATCTTTCAATCTAGAAGCTTTAACTGCTCTATGCCATCCTTTAAGCAATTCCTCTCGTGTTTTATCATCCATTTTAGGTTCAAATAGTTTTGTTTTTCTGCCTTTAATATCATTAATACTATCCCAATAGCCTACTGCTAATCCGGCCAGATAAGCCACACCCAAAGCAGTTATCTCACTGTCAGAAGATTGTTCTACTCTTTTACTGATAATATCTGCCTGGAATTGTACTAAAAACTTATTTTGCGAAGCGCCGCCATCCACCTTTAAAGAAGACAAAGTTATGCCAGAGTCCTCTTCCATTGCTTTCAATACATCATAAGTCTGATAGGCGATAGATTCTAAAGCAGCTCGTACTAAATGATTTCTATTGGTTCCCCTTGTTATACCTACTATAGTGCCTCTAGCATAGGAATCCCAGTAGGGTGCTCCTAATCCAACAAAAGCTGGTACAAAATAGGTCCCATTTGTACTTGTAACGCTCATTGCCATATCTTCTGATTCGCTGGAATCTTTTAAGATTTTAAGCTCATCCCTTAGCCATTGTATCGCAGCTCCAGCTACGAAGATTGAGCCTTCCAATGCATAATAAACTCTATCATCTATACCCCATGCTATTGTAGTTAATAGACCGTTTTTTGAGGAAACTGGTTTTTCTCCAGTGTTCATGAGTAGGAATCCACCTGTGCCGTAGGTATTCTTTACTGTACCTGGTTCAAAACAGGTCTGACCAAAAAGACCTGCCTGTTGATCACCTGCAATGGCAGCTATAGGGATTTCTGCTCCAAATATGGAAGAATCCGTGTAACCGTAAACCTCACTGGATTGCTTAACCTGTGGCAAGATTGATTTAGGAATATTTAATTCCCTTAAGATCTCTTCATCCCACTCAAGTTTATTTATATCAAAAAGCATGGTTCTAGATGCATTGGTATAATCTGTTACATGAACCTTCCCTTTAGTTAGATTCCAGATCAGCCAAGTATCGATGGTTCCGAATAATAGTTCACCCTTTTCTGCTTTTTCCCTAGCGCCTTCAACCTTGTCCAAAATCCATTTAATTTTGGTTGCAGAAAAGTATGGGTCAATATAAAGTCCCGTTCTATCTTTAATTATCTTAGAGATTGACTTTTTCTTTAACTGTTCGCAGTAATCAGCGGTTCTCCTGCATTGCCAAACTATAGCATTGTAAACTGGCTTTCCCGTATTTTTATCCCATATAACAGTAGTTTCTCGCTGGTTTGCAATCCCAATAGCAGCAAGCTCTTGAGGATCTATGCCTTCTTTTGTCATAGCTTCTTTAGCGGTATTTATTTGATTTTCAAGAATCTCTCCTGGGTCCTGTTCTACCCAACCCGGGTTAGGATATATTTGCCTATGCTCAATTTGAGCAATACTAACTGTTTCTACATTCTTGTCAAAAAGTATGGAACGAGAACTTGTGGTTCCCTGATCCAAGGCCATGATATATTTACTCATCTTCTTACCCTCAAACAAAATCCACCAATACCTTATTAGCTATATCTATACCTAACATTGTTAATTTTAAACTGCCGTTTGTATCTATCTCCAAAAGTCCATCTTTCCTATGTTTGTCTATACTTTCTTTATATAGATCACAAAGATTTGCTCGATATCTTCTTTCAAAATCCTTTAGTGAAATTCCTTCAATCTTCCTTAATCCTGTAATTATATACTCTGTAATATCATCCTTTTCACTATTTCTATGAAACCAATCCACCTTTTCAGTACCGTCAATATATTCTTTTATGTCTCCTAGATTTGCAAATCGGTAGCCATTGATATAGGAATGGGCTCCCAAACCTAATCCTAAGTAATTCTCCATAGACCAATATTTTAAATTGTGGCGGCATTCATATCCCGGCCTTGCCACATTAGATATCTCATAGTGGATATAGCCCTTCTCTTTCATCAAAGATAATGCTTTATGGTACATAAATCTATCTGTTTCATCATCTATTAAATTGAATTTTCCCTCTTCATACATCTTGTAAAACTGAGTATCTTCTTCTAACTGCAGACTGTAAAAAGATATGTGTTCGGGATTAAGTTCAAGAACTTTATTTAGGGTTTCTACCCAAATCGAGACTGTCTGTCCCGGAATAGAAAAAATCAAATCTAGATTGATATTATCAAATCCTATGATTCTTGCATCTTCGTAGTTGTTATAGAAATCCTTTGCACTGTGGGTCCTTCCCAAAAGATCTAACAGTCCATCATTAAGCGATTGCACACCCATACTTAGTCTGTTTATATTCATTCCATGATAAGCTTTAAGTTTCTCTTTACTTAATGTTTTAGGATTTGACTCTATTGTTATTTCCACATTGGATTCTACTTGAAAAGACCGATATATTCCATCAAGTATCTTCCAAATATGTTCAGCATCTACTAGAGTCGGTGTCCCCCCACCAATGAAAATGCTATCCACCCTATAATCATATTCTTTCGACTGCCTTCTTATCTCAGACACCAGGGTATTTACATATGCCCATATTAAATCTTTATCAGAATAACTAAAGGATAGGAAGTCACAGTATCTACATTTTTTAATACAAAAGGGTATGTGGATATATAGCCCTAATTTATTTGTTTTCATCATATTTCAATACTTCAGTAAAAGCTTCCTGCGGAACTTCTACACTTCCAAATTGCCGCATTCTCTTCTTTCCTTCTTTTTGTTTCTCTAATAATTTCTTTTTACGGGAGATATCCCCTCCGTAACACTTTGCTATTACATCTTTACGATAAGCTTTCACTGTCTCTCTTGCAATAATTTTCTGCCCCAAAGCAGCTTGTATAGGTATCTCAAACTGATGTCTAGGTATTATTTCTTTCAGTTTTTCACAGACAAAGCGTCCCCTTTGGTAAGCTCTTGATTCGTGTACTATCATTGAAAAGGCATCAACAAGTTCCTTGTTCAAAAGTATATCAAGCTTTACAAGGTCTGATTTTTCATATCGCAATATCTCATAGTCCAAGGACCCATACCCTCTCGTCTTTGATTTAAGTGCGTCAAAAAAGTCATAGATTACTTCATTTAGAGGCATTTCATAATGAAGGTTTACTCTATTTTCAGTAATATACTCCATGTTCTTCATAACACCCCGCCTCTCTTGGCAAAGTTCCATTATATTGCCGACATATTCATTGGGTGTCATTATCCTTGCACTTACTACAGGTTCTTCAATATGATTTATCTCAGTCTGAGGGGGAAGATCGGAAGGATTTTGAATCAAAAGCTCCCTTCCATCATTCATTACTACTTTATAGGTGACGCTTGGCGATGTGGTTATTATAGCTAGATCAAATTCTCTTTCTAAGCGTTCAACTATAATTTCCATGTGCAGAAGTCCCAAAAATCCGCACCTAAAGCCAAATCCCAAAGCTGTCGAAGTTTCCTTTTCAAAAACAAATGCCGCGTCATTTACATGTAACTTTTCTAATGCATCCTGTACATTTTCGTATTTCTCTCCTTCTGCTGGATAAATACCGCAGTAAACCATCGATTGCATCTTCTTATATCCGGCGAGGGGTTCTGCTGTAGGGTCATCATAAAGTGTTATAGTATCTCCCACTCTGGCATCCGCTACTTGTTTTATGCCTGCACAGATATAGCCTACATCTCCGGCCCTCAACTCTTGAACGGGAACATGTCCAGGAGAGAAGTAGCCCACTTCAGTCACTTCATATTTCTTACCAGTGTTCATTAGATGAATCATGTCGCCTTTTTTAAGCCTTCCATCGAAAATGCGAGTGTAGATTACAACGCCTTTGTAGTTATCATAGTAGGAATCAAATATTAAGGCTTTTAATTTTCCGTCAATATTTCCTTCAGGAGCAGGTATTTTTTTAACTACTGCCTCCAACACATCTTCAATATTTATTCCCTCTTTTGCTGAGATTAAGGGTGCATCACTGGCATCAATTCCTATAATCTCTTCAATTTCTAACTTAGCTTTATCAGGCTCAGCGCTTACTAAATCTATCTTATTTATAACAGGTAATATTTCAAGATCCTCATCAAGTGCTAAGTAAACATTAGCAAGAGTTTGAGCCTCTACTCCCTGAGTCGCATCAACTACTAAAATAGCGCCTTCACATGCCGCAAGGCTTCTGGATACTTCATATGTGAAGTCGACGTGCCCGGGTGTATCTATAAGGTTTAAAATGTATTCATTACCATCTTTAGCTTTATAGAGTAGACGGGTTGTCTGTAATTTAATAGTGATTCCTCTTTCTCTTTCAATAGCCATATTATCAAGATATTGTTCCTTCATTTCTCTGTCGCTAATTAAGCCTGTCTTTTCAAGCAGTCTATCAGCAAGAGTTGACTTGCCATGATCAATATGGGCTATGATACTGAAATTTCTAATATTGTTTTGATTTATGTTCATGTCTCCTCCTAGAAAAGATCCTTTAAATCTAAAATAGGCCTATACGGCCTATTTATTGTAGCATAATTATAGAAGAATTTACAATGTTTTAGATGCGAAAGGTATATCCTCTCTAGGCCATTCTTCAAAACCTAGCAGGGTTCTTACTCTTCCGGTCAGATCCTCTAGGAAAAAATATGCTCTAGTTTGTATGTCATCAATCTTTTCCTCTACTTTAGAGACATTCACTATAGACTCTTTACCAAATAGTGAAAAGATGACCTTATCTTGATCTAGCCTTCTAATTTGCAAGCTTAACTGGCCTGTGGTCCCCATAATTTCAGAATAGGCCTCATCTACAGTTACCAAACCAACAATGAAGAAAAAGATGAGGAAAAAAACAGACATTTTTTTAATAAAATTAAAATATTCTTTTCTTCTCTTTAGTTTTTCTGTTAGTTTTTTATCTCTACGCATAACAATTACCTATTGCATTTCTTTAATAATTTCTGCTAATACCTTGGCAAAATATTTTGCAGATTCCTTGGCTTCTTCTATCCTGTTTTGATTATTGCCCATTTCAAGTAATAAATAGTTATCCCTAATATACTGATTGTATTTATACTCTTTTTTAATAATCCCTCTGCTGAATCCGGGGTAGAGTGAATTGGCTTTTTGATTCACTTTATTGGCAAATTCCATCAGCTTATCTACATTCTCATTTCCCATACCTACAACTAAACAGAACTGGGCACAGGTCTTTCCGTGCACAGTAAATTTATGTCCCTTATTCCCTGAATAGCTGGCCGCATCTCTATGTAAGTCAATAACTATCATAATCGAAGGATTTTGGTCTAATATCCTCTTAATTGTTTCCATGGACCTGCTGTAAGATTTACTGTAGGAAGGTACATCATGCAGTGTCTTATCATGAATAACACCAATACCTTCTGCATCCAATGCTTCTTTTAAAACTTTTCCAACTTCTCTGACGGTTCCCTGCTCCTCAACAGAATGAAAATTTCCTTCACTGACGGGCTGGTATGATTCAGTGGCGTGGGTATGGTAGATTAGTACCTTGGACTTTCCGTCATTGATAGAATCTATAATGCCCTCATTCTCTTGATCATCTGGCTCTAGCTCATTATTTTCATACATATTTAATTCTTGGTCATCCTGAGGATATGGTTCCGACTCGGAATCCTTAGGTTCTCTAATATCAGTACCTGCATTCCTGCTTATAACTGGGAAAACAGAAGACAGGTACTGTTTACCTACTTCCTCCCCAAGTCTTTGTCCATCAATTCCCTGCCCCCAATTAAGCATGGTAATACTTGTTAAGGCTGAAACACCCCAAAAAAGCAAAACTAGCAACAGCAGTTTATGACTTTTTGCCCGTCTTTTACGTGTTCTATTTCTTCTCATACATACACCTCTTCCTAAGAAGAATATATGCCGGGATGCAGTGTACTATTAATACCATTTGCTATTACTTCAGAAAAATCCATTATTACCTGATCTATATCTGAAGTTGTAACTATCATACTCTCTCCTTTCTTTTCAATATGCTGATAGGCACCATTTGGATCTTTTAAAAAACCTTCTAAGCTGTCAAGTATTAAAGTGGTTGAATCAATAACCGTAGGTACTCCTATAGCAACTACTTTTGTACCTAATGATTTTTCAGTTAAATCCTTTCGCATGTTGCCTGTGCCAGCCCCAGGTGATATTCCTGTATCAGTAAGCTGTATTGTTGTGCTTATCCTTTCCACATTTCGTGCAGCAAGTGCATCAACAGCTATAACTACTTCTGGTTTCACTATCGATACCGCACTTTTTATAAGCTCGGCTGTTTCCATTCCTGTGGTTCCCATGACACCAGGACTTAAAGCGCTTACACAGCCCACCTGTTCATCACCTTCAGCTCCGGTAATGATGAAAATGTGACGAGTAACTTTTACTTTTGAAACAGTTACTGGTCCTAATGAATCAGGGGTAACCTTATCATTGCCTAAGCCTATTACTAATACTTTTAAGTTGTAATGAAACTCTATCAACTTTGACAGTTCGTTAGATAATGCTCTTGCTGCAATTGCCTTTCTTTCCTCGTCTCCGTCGACTAGGTCCTTGACTTCGATCGTGATGTATGTTCCAATAGGCTTTCCTAAAGCTTTGCTACCACTTTCATTAGTTATCTTAATTCTTGTAACAGTTATGCCCTCATCGTATTGATCTTCATCCACTTCTACTCCTTTAATCTCTATCTTTTTCCCCTTGTTCTCTTCTTCTAGTATTTCCTTTCCTTCAATGGCAAGGTCAGTTCTTATCTTCAATTTTTCACCCCAATTGTTTTATTAATTTATAATCTATTTTGTACTTGATTTTTGGAATTTATTCGGATATACTTGTTTAGGCTATATTATGAAAGTGGGGTGAACATATGGCTAATATAAAATCTGCTAAGAAAAGAATTAAAGTCATTTCAAGAAAGACCGCTGTTAACAGGAGAGTAAAAAGCCACCTGAAAGAAATTATTAAAAGTTTCGACAAAGCGATCCTAGATAATGACTATGCTCTTGCTGAAGAGAACTTGAAACTTGCCGAAAAGAAATTAATGCAAGCAGCAGCAAAAGGAACAATCCATAAAAACACTGCATCAAGAAAAGTATCACGTATGCATAAGAGATTTAATTCGGCAAAGGCAGAGGCAAAAGCAGAATAATTCTCACCCGTCCCCACAGATGCATAAGTTAAATGCAACTAAAAAAGCTGGTTGTGTCTCCCGGCTTTTTTATTTTTGCAAAATTAGGCAAGTAAATAACATTATTCCGGTTCTTATACATTCCTCATTTATATTAAAATTCGCCGAATGCAAAGGCGGATTATATCTGTCAGGAAAACCGCTTCCTAGAAAGAAAAATGCCCCGGGAACTTTGTTCAAGTAATATGAAAAATCCTCAACTCCCATAGTGGGACTTTCTATTTCAATAACATTGTTTTCTCCTAGTATAAGTTTTGCTACATTTTTTACTTTATCAACATTTTCGTCATGATTTATTAATGCCTCGTATCCTTCAATGAACTCTACTTCTGCATAGGCTCCAAAGGCCTTAGCCGTATTTATAGCAATTGACTCTAGCTTTGATTTTAATAGGTTTTTAGTTTTTTCACTGAAAGATCGCAGGGTCCCTTCAATCTTGGCATAATCGGATATAATGTTTGCGGCCTTACCGCTATCGATAGAACCCACCGTAACCACAGCTGAATCCAAAGGACTTACAGACCTGCTAACGATAGACTGCAGGCTATTAACGACCTGGCATGCAACTAATAGAGCGTCGACCCCACAATCAGGAATTGCACCATGGCTCGCAACTCCTTTTATAACTATATGAAAGGTAACGGAAGATGCATGTACCCTACCATATTTAACTCCGATTTTTCCTGCTTCTATTTCTGGCTTTACGTGTAATCCATATATAGAGCTTACATCCGGCTGCTTTAAGCAACCTGTTTCGATCATCCTTTTTGCTCCACCAGTAGTTTCCTCTGCAGGTTGAAATATAAATTTAACTTGCTTATTAATAAGTCGCTTAATATTACTTAATAGCTTTGCAGTTCCAAGCAGCACCGATGTATGAACGTCATGTCCACATGCATGCATATAGCCTTCATGAACAGATCTGAAAGGAAGGTCTGTCTTCTCCTCAATAGGCAGTCCATCAATATCTGCCCTCAATGCTATACACTCAGCAGCCATATCTCCAAGGCAGGCTACTATACCAGTTCTTAAAATCTTCTCTGATTCTATTCCCATTTTGTCCAATTCTGCCTCTATTCTTTCAATTGTTTTATACTCTTGATTCCCTATTTCCGGCCATTTATGTAATTCTCTTCTTAAATCTATCGCCCATGGGACCACTTCATCTACAAGTGCTTTTATTTCAGCTAAGGAAATAACCATATAATAACCTCCCCAACTATTTTATTTTCTCTGAATTAAAAAGATGTTTAGTTAATATAAATGATGTAAAAACAATAGGAGGTACCTATCATGATGAAACCCAAGTCTTTGAAGGCAGGCAGTCGCGTAGCCTTAATCGCCCCTTCTTCTCCCGTTAGCGAAGGTAAACTGCAAAGCTCATTAGAATCGCTCAAGTTTCTTAGACTTGAACCAGTAATGTTCCCTAGTTGCACCATGAAAAACGGCTATCTTTCTGGTTCAGACTCATGCAGAGCGAAAGATATAAACGATGCCTTTCAAGACGAAAGCATTGATGGTATCTTCTGCATTCGTGGCGGATATGGTGCAACTCGTTTACTGCCCCTAATTGATTACAGTATTATTAAGAATAATCCAAAAATATTTGTAGGTTATAGCGATATTACTGCACTTCATTGTGTTTTTAATAAGTTATGCGGCTTCATTACAATTCACGGGCCTATGCCCAATACCGGCTACCATCTAATGGACTACTATTCCCTTCAAAGCCTTTCTGATTTAATCTTTTCAAATGAAGCTATTGGAATAGTTATAAATCCTCCAAATGAATACATAGAGACAATATATCCCGGTGTAGCTGAAGGAATCATAACCGGAGGAAATCTTTCAGTAATGGTCTCAGCCCTAGGTTCTCCTTACGAAATAGATACCAAGGATAAGATTCTCTTCATTGAGGATGTTGATGAACCTCCTTATAGGATTGACAGGAACCTTACGGCTTTAGCCTTAGCAGGTAAATTAAATGATTGTAAGGGTATAATACTTGGAACATTTGATAACTGCATTGAATCAAAAGGAGAACCCACATTATCACTTAAAGAGATTTTTGAAGAGATTATAGTGCCCTTTAAAAAGCCTACAATATACAATTTCCGCTCAGGACATATATATCCCCAGATTTCTATCCCTATGGGCGCAAAAACATATTTAGATGCAACTCATAACATCGTGAAATTCTACTAGTCAACGGAATAATATTCATTCCTCCTACT
>JAAYSU010000149.1 GCA_012523915.1 Clostridiales bacterium | reverse complement strand
GTCCGATTATCTGGGAAAGGCTCAAAATGGGATTTGGGTGAAGTTTGGACAAAGTGACATATCTTATTAAAATCCTCAAGTTTTCTTTCTATATTTAGAAAGCGAAAAATAGTTTTCCATTCCCCATCTTCATACCTTTGTTTATAAAAATAGCCGGTTTCCATAGGGAGCACCCGATACTTTCCACTAACATCTTCTACAGGCTGGCCATTTAACGGAAGTGGCTTCCGCGCTGAATTTCCAAAGCCCACATCAAGGAGGTAAGGTTGGTCCAGACTAACGATTTGTGTTGCATGACTTTCGTTTCGTCCCCAACCATTTTCTCTTTTCAAGGTTGCACCTACAAAATAAGCGGAAAATCCTAACTGAGTTAATAGCCAATTAAATAAGCCGTTTAATTCATAGCAAAAGCCACCACGCTGCTCCTTAACTACCTTGTCATACAATAGCCTGATTTCAAGTAATATGGGGATTTCATTGATAACATCCAGATTTTCGAAAGGTACTGTTAGCATGTGTTGAATTTGCAGGTGAGCTAAGGATTTATAATCTGCCTTAATTCGCTGTGTGACATCTATGCGCTCTAAGTATTTTGCCGTATCCATTGTAGTCCCTCCATATTGATTAGTGTAAATGCTACAAAAAATTTGTCAAGAAATGTGATTTTCATAACTAGCAAAACATTTGCGCTAGAACGGAAATTAGTAAACACAGATGGCAAAGGTGTCTAAGTATTTAGGTTATTGTGGTTTACGCTAGAGAGTCCACATACCAGGGAAGAGCAGGGGCAAGGTGAAGTTACTAAGTCGGTGCAAGTTTCCGAACGAGCCAGGAGCTTTGTTGTTATTGCAGAAGTAATGGAATCAGGAAAGGGTAGAATAAGATGAAAACTGTAAATCTTGTAACTCACCATATAACTAAGGTGGAAACCAATATATTCACTAGGTTGCATAGTGCCCCGGACACCGCCATTATTGATCAAATAGCTTTACATGAGTCAATAAATATGAAAAATTCCCTTCTGCAATCATTTGGCAAAATCCAGAAGGAAGGTGTCAAGGCTATAAATTGGATAGCCCGCAAGTTGAATCAAAAAGATGTTATGGGAGAGCCGGATGTTGTAGAAATATTTGAGCTGATGGATACTAAAGCAAAGGAATTGGCCAACTTACCAAGACAACAGCTTGACCTTAAGTTACATAGGGTGTTGGCCGAACGCCTAAACCAGTCCGCCCATATTTCTTCAGCTAAACTTTCTAAAATATTAATAGAAGAGGCAGCTGAAGGATTAAAGATAGATGCGGAATTAACTTTAGGCCAAAAGGCCCATGCCATCGCTGCAAGGATGGAAGAAAACTTGTGCAAACAAATTCAAAAAGAGCTGAAAAGAATGAACAGCTCCCAGCAAGAAGAATATGATCGAAAGCTGGATCTAGCAATCGAAGAATTGCCGGTAGAAGAGCGGGAAAAGATAGCAGAGGCTTTAGGTGTAGAAGCTATCACCGGGTCATCCGTCCGCAAAATGCTTGCAGGGGCCTCCGGTCCGGTAGCATTAATGTTAATGGTAAACATGTCAGGTTTTGGGGCTTATTTAATGATTACTACTGTGGCCCATGCTATTTTTACGACCATGTTAGGTATCACTCTCCCTTTTGCTTTTTATCAAAATGCTACACTGGCATTATCCGTTCTTGCCGGTCCTTTAGGTATATTTTTGGCCGCAGGTATAGGGGGAATACCGCTCGTCTTAGGGAGTAGACGATTAAAACGAACTTTATACGCCCAAACGGTCTGGTTGGGAGTAAGAAGTTCGACGATACCGATTAGGGCAGATGATGAATTACTGCCTAGTTATGGACGATTAAATAAAAACGAAGTGTCGCAAAATCTTAATAAACAATTTGAAGCTTTGGAGCATGTCACAGCCGAGTTAGACACTTATAGACGTCGACTCAGGGAAAAGGAAAAAGAACAAAGTAATGTTGCAAAACAGTTAAGGCTCAGTCGTGATACAATTGCACAAATCGCTCAAGCAAAGCAAGACTTAGAAATTAAAATTAAAGAATTAAATATAAAGCTTGTTGCTCAACAAGATTACGTTTTTAACCTGGAAAAACAAGAAGAGTTTCAAACTTCCATAGAAATCTTAAAAGAGGAACTACATAATAAAAATACTGAAATAGAAGCATACGAACAACTTTTAGAAGAACAAGAAGCTCAGTTATATAAATTTCAATCAAAACACACTAATTCCAGCGAAAAAATACAGGCTTTAGAACAACACAATAAGCAGCTGTTACAAGAAAAGTCAAAATTGGAAGAACGCTATAAGATTGCCTTAGATAAGGAGCAAGGCAGAATTAAAGAGAGCTGGGAAGTGCATTTTCCGAGACTTAGATTCACATCTCGTGCTCTTCGCTTTGTGGCTAGACTTTCCTTTACTGAACAGTTAGAACTAGAACGAACTTTAGTGGAATTACAAAATGCGGAGGATCCAAATACCTTGAGCAGAGGAAAAATGCGAGGTCTGGGCAATGTTCAACATGGTGGCTGCAGAATTGGCCCCAGACGTCATATTCGTTACAACTTCGAGCTGAAGGATGGTCTAGTTCATATTTTAGATATTCATGATAAAAAAGACCAACATAAACTCTAAGCTAGACAATTTTGCATCATTGTCAATAGGATTTCTTTCAAACACAACATTGGATAAGGCGAAAAAAGAACTAAATAATTTTGTGACTAGCTTAATAATAATGAAAACTAAGTAGGAATTTCAGTATCAATCATAGAAGATATTCTCAAGGAGGTTATATTATGCCATTTACTTTGTCATTAGGAAGTGTGGCTCCTGACTTTAAATTGCCGGCAACTGATGGAAAATCTTATGAATTAGGCGATTTCTCAGAGTCACCGTACCTCGTAGTGTTCTTTACTTGTAATCACTGTCCGTATGTAATTAATTCCGATGAAATTACACGCAAGACTGTGGAGAAGTTTTCTACTCAAGGAGTAGCTTTTGTCGGTATTAATTCTAATAGCGCAAACACTTATGTTGAAGATTCTTTTCCGAACATGGTGAAGCGCATGGAAGAGCATAAGTTCCCATGGATTTATCTCCATGATGAAAGCCAAGATGTGGCTCGAGCATATGGTGCCTTACGCACCCCTCACTTCTTTGTTTTTGATCAAAAACGAAAACTTGTTTATACTGGTCGAGGAGTGGATAACCCACGTGAACCGGAGAAGATGAAGATTAATGATTTAGAAAATGCGCTAACAGAATTAGTTGAGGGGAAAGAGGTTACAACCCCCCTCACAAATCCTATTGGCTGCAATGTAAAGTGGGATGGGAAGGACGCTCATTGGATGCCACCGGAAGCTTGTGACTTGGTCCTAGAATAACGCTAAATGCATCAACCTCGTGGATTAACTCTGCGAGGTTGTTTGTTTTGAATCACTCTTAAATATGCAAAGTTTCTTTAGAGTAGGCCTTTACAAGTAGGGAGGGGATTAGTAAAACAACTGTAACTTAAATGCCGACCCCAGGGTGCTGCCAATTATAATATCAAAATTAAAGGCACGTAGTTAAGTAGAGCACCACGTCTTTACCCATGCTTTCTTCTTTAGTAACAGCTGCTTGAGACATTTGTACAAGATCTTCGAAATATATTCTTCATAAGAAGAACGCAATGTGAGATAAAACATTCATTCCCTTCAAGATTACAAAAAATACCATAGTTGCTAGGATGTGTAAGTGTAAAGGCCATACAGACTAGTAAAAACCAAAAAGGTCTCTGGCAAACCGATAATTACTGTTTTAACTCTAATAATAAATAGCGGAGAATTTGCATTTATTTGTTCTTTACTCTCTAGAAGTGGTAAAATCGCTCAAACTAAAATTAAAATGGTAAAGGTTATAGAGAATAAAACGCCGAATCACAGCTCAACCTAGTTTAGTCCCGATTATAGTCATACTAGGAAGTTCAGAAGGTAAGTCAAAGATGCCCCCCTGACACAACAATTGCGATGGTACGGCCGCGTAAATTATTTGAAACCAGGGCATGGCATAGCCCTAAATCCATGGGCCAAGATGTTTCTTGTTGAGATATCCCTAACAGCCTCGTAAAAGCAGTTAAATCATAGAGGATACTTATTAATAAAACGGCCAGTCACCTGTTGAGTGCAGGCGACAAGCCGCATGCGTCAAATATTGGTCGAAAGTAAAGTCCTTATTTGGAGGATCACATCTATCCAGGTGTCATTTCTTGCACTTAACACTGCAATTCTAACGGTTAGCCTGCGAGCCCGGCGTTTCTTAAGCGGACCATGTACTCAAATGTCAAATGGCGGATCTCTTCGAAATCTAGAAATTCTAAAGAAGTTACTGCGCCATATCTATTCAAGTATTTTGTGCATTCGCGGAAATAGTCTATAATTCCTTCGTCAGGGCTAATAACTTCTTTGAAGTCTTTAATGCCTAGAAGAACACCTTTAATGCGATTAAAATTAGTGCGATTTAGGGTATCCATTACGTCTGTACAAATTGTCTGATTGGTAAACAAAATCTCCGTTAAGTGATAAGGGTTAGAATTGCTGTGATCGTAAGTGAGATACCCGTACCACCATAAACGGGATAAAGCATTGTCGTTCAGTAAGCTGCGGTAACCTGTAACAAAGTACCTTGTCCTTATGGTGTTAACTCTGGGATTCTCCATCCACCGCCTTTGAATGTATTTGCGATATTTTGGAACAGCATGACATAAATATGTCCACATATATTTATTTGATGCTTGTAAAGGTGTTAAATCCTTAAACGCCTCGTACATCATTCGTGTATTGACCAGGTCGTCTTCTGATTTTTCCTCGTTCGTTCTTATGTCGGCTTCTGAAGGCGTAAAATCCTTAACCGCAACAGTGGATTGAGAATAATATTCGGTATCGCCGAAGTAGGACAAAAGCCAGTCCTCATCACTCATGTATTTCTCTTTATTTTCGTTAATATCTTGAAGAAGCCTTTCATATGCATTCTCGGTGAAATATCCCAGTACCATTTTTATGACCTCCAATCAAAAGCTTTCTCCACTATCCATTTCATCGTCGAAAATATCCTTAAAGTTTTTAAGTGCATCTAACGCTATATCACCGAGCAAAAGGTTTGCCACCTCAATGTAAGACTCTTGGTAATCAGAAAGATCTATATTATTTTCCGAAGCTTTCTTTTCGATAGCGCGGAACCACCTTCTATGGTCACTTCCATCTTCAATTTTCAACTCGTAAAATTCACGAATTCTAGCGATGGCTTCAATGAGCACGGGAAAAATGATGGCAGCGTTGATATATCTTCTGACACGATAGTTTCCCTTTTTAGTAAATGTGTAATATAAGTCGTGAAGCTCTTCCGCAACGTTGACGTCGATTTTTTCCCCGGAAAAGTCGGGAATAATACTTTCCTTTTGATCTTTAACCTTTCTAACTAGAAAGATGGAAGAAATGGGTTTTTCCAATTCGCTGTCATCTAGGTATATTACTTGCGAAGTACCTTGGGCAAGAATATCTCCTTTGCGAAGACTAAAAGTGGTATTAGCAAAATATAATTGATTAAATTCAACGCTACTGAAATTTGTGATTGCTTGTGTTGCTATTACGATGCCGCTTAGCTCCAAACTATCTGCCACATTAAATTTTGGAATGTTAATTATCATATCTTTTTGACTTTGTGGAAATCGAAAAGGTTTACTATAGGATGTGGGAGTACTTCGTACAATAATGGCAACCCTCGCTTTATTATCTGCAATCAAGTTACTTATGCTTTTGCATTGCAAATCATATCGAATCGGAATGGCGATTTTATCCTCGGTTATTTTTATATCATCTGGACTAAATGATGTTTCGAAAGAGCAATTAACATAATCGTCCCTATCCGGTGCCAAAACAGGATTAGGAAACTCTATTTTCGCCGACCTCAATATAACATACCTCCTCCATTTCTAGATTTAGGACCATTTTTTCTTTGCGGTCAAACATCACGAAGAAAGTAGCGGGATTATTTGCTTCGACTTTTATAGGCCCAGCTTTATTATCGTTTAGAGTTACCCGAGAACCATTATAAGTGAAGGACTCCATTTTTAATGCGTCGGAGCGACCATCTTCTCCGCGAGCAGAACACGTTACATAAAGATTATTATAGGTTTCAGCGGGTTCTATGACTATCTTATAAAGACCTTGTTCGGGATTGATGGGAAAAGCTCTTTGTTTGGATAAGTTAGGCATAATTATTCTCTTGTTTCCTTCACCCAGACCAGCGCCTTCTGTTTGCCCTCCTGGATGTACAGAAGGATTAGGCCTTTTTCCGCGTCTTCGCCCAGGACCCCTTACAATTCCATCTTCCTCGCTCTCCCCTTTAGTTTTCTTCCCTGGTCTTGTCATGGTATTCCTAGGTGGTTTTCTCTGCATAACGGAGCTGAGCTTAATTTTCGGTCTGAGAGCATCGGTGCCTTCTGTCTGTTCACCAAGACCGGCTTCAAGATCAGGAAGATAGTCTGCTATGCCAGGGGCATCAATCGTATCTTCGGCAGCAACTTCAAATTGAGCCCTGAGAAGCTCTAAAATAGTGTCCTCTATTTTTTTAATATATTTCCTTGCATTAGCTCTTTTTTTTCGGGCGTTCGGTGTGGTGCCGGTTATAAGTTTGTGGTCCCACTTGTCATGGCGGGGCGGCTCAGTGGCGCGCAATAATTTACTTAAGTTTTCGCCTCTCACAATGAACACTGCCGCATAACGTTGCATAATTTGCCTTCGTCTTGGATAAATAAACATGCCTGTATCCCTGAAGTGTGCTATGTTTCGTCTAAAGTTGCTGTCAGATTTAATGAAAATTTCGGCATCGCCCTCTTCGATAATGCATAGGTGTTTATGGTAATCAGGATTGGTATAGGCTGCAAATAATTGAGAAGTGACCGTCATTGAACTTTCCCCTGCGTAAGCGGTGATCACTTGTTCAATGTTGGAAGAGTTGATGATTTCATGTGTGTTAGCATCTTTAAGTTCAACTATAAGTTTGTCTTCTGCTATTGCAACAAAGAAGTTTTTGGCTGCAGCTTTTGCCATGTTGTCAAGCCAGTTTTCTTCTTGGTTGAAGCCTGCAATGATAATGTCCGTTCCCAGCTCGTCCCTTATAAAAACATCTCTAAAAACATCGGAATCTTCTTGGAAGATAGGTGTCCATTTTTCGTTGACATCATCATTTTTTTGATATTGACCCACTCTTTGAGTCGGTCTTTTATCTTCATCGAACAAAGTTGCTATCTTGGCTACTCCGATAAAGGCTTTTTCTCCATCTAATGCATAGGTATTATAAAAAACCATACTGAGCGATGATGATGCAAAGGGAGCATTCTTACCTATACCGAAAGAACCACCGCTAGTCGGATCGTTTTTCGCACAGACTCCGTCCGCTCCAGCCAACGCTTCCCACGGTGAATTGTAATCCTTACTTTTGCTGCCAATCAGACCAGTAGTATTATAGTCACTTGCAATTAATAAAGGTATTGTTTCTTTTGAAAGCATGCTTTCGGCTTCAATTAAAAAATTGGAAAGTCTTTCATCCATATTGTCTCCCCAGTATTCCTTACAGCCTTCGATGCATTTATCAAAGTCCTGAAATGCCTTAAACTTTTTAGCGGGTATATGCTTTAATTCAAAAACTACCCTGACGGGTCCCGTTGCCCCATCTCTTTTGGCATCAAGAGAATTTTGACAAATTTCCCGAACCAGATCGTTAATTTGATTAGTTCCCCTGAAAGCTTCGATATCATTATTCGTGTATCCTTGCCTTTGACCGCCTGAAAGAGGGGGAAATCTCCATCCGATTGTAGCCATTTATTATCCTCCTTACAAAGTGAATTTAGATTCTGAATTGCTAGTTTCTTGAAAACGCATTCTTGTGTTTTTTAGTTCTTTTTCAAGTACTCCGAAGATCTTTTTTACATCTTTATCCGTATACTCGTAATTCGCTTTATTTGAGCAATTTCCCAAAAGCCGCAACATATGTAATATTTTATTTGTTCTGGCTTCCGCTATGCGTATAAAGCGTTCTTCTTTGGTTTCTTTAGCCATGAAGATCATTCCCTTTCTCGATCATGTCTTGTAAAATTATACCATTTTTGAGGGAATGTTGTCAACATATTTTTAATATAGAACACAAATATTTTGTTTATAACACGTATAAAGCGAAAAGAATTTTTTTATAGTGCATATGTTTAAATATACGGTACATAAAATGGCTATAATTTTTATATATAGTAAAATAATTTTCCTTAGTATGTTATGCGAAAGATAAGTGTTATTGAATTTCCAATTAGGCATCTAAAATCAATGACCCTTAGTATCCTTAAAATAAGAAGGCAAAAACCATTTGATGTCTAATACAATAACCGAATAGACTTTCGGGGGGCTGGAAATATGTGGCGCTATAACAAGGGTGAATGGAGTGAGTCTTATGTCTTTCTCAAGCTCTTGGATGAAGGCGTTCTTTATGCAGCTGATGCAGAACTCAATAAAATTGATGACATATACTACCCCATTATAAAGGTGCTCCATCGCGAATTCGGAAAAAACATGGAGTTTTTACCGGGTGATGAAATTATTGTGAAAATGCAGAATACGGAGGAGCCCATTTTAAGACTGCCCGTAGAAAAATTCAAACGCAATTCACTTTTGCTACTGGATAAAATTCGGAATGCACCTAAACAAGCACGCAGTTTTGAAATACCTGAGATAGAATCCTTTTTAAAAGGATTAAATATGACAAAAGTAAAAGCGGATACGGGGAGCAAAAGGGACATTACAGTCGTAGTCCATGATGTTTTTACCGGAATGAATCCCACCTTAGGTTTTAGCATTAAGTCCCAATTAGGAAGCCCTTCTACATTACTTAATGCCTCGGGAAAAACAAATTTCATTTATGAGTTGAGTGATATAGATTTATCGCAAGAGGAAATTGATGAGATTAACGCTTTAGATAGGGTTATATATAGGATCGAAGCGATCAAGAGCCGAGGAGGCAGATTTAAATTTGTAGGAACACAAGAAGATATCTTGGGCCTTAATATGCAAGTTGTCGATAGTTATCTGCCTGAGATAATGGCCCAGCTATTGCTTACCCATTACTCAACACCCGGTGTTGCTATGCTTGAACCTATATTGGAACTTGTAGAAGAAAGAAATCCATGCAATTATTCGTTGACCTACGGTCATCCATTTTATCGATACAAGATAAAAAAGTTTTTGGTTGAGGTGGCCTTGGGAATGATACCGTCGGAGGTCTGGGATGGTACTTATGACGCAACGGGAGGTTATATAGTAGTACGAGCAGATGGTGAAATACTTTGCTATCATATTTATAACCGTAATGAATTTGAAGAATATTTGATTCAAAATACTAGGTTTGATGCTCCAAGCACTTCTAGGTGGGAATATGGGGAAATATACAAGGAAAAGAATAAATTATATCTAAAACTATGTCTTCAGATCAGATTTATTAAATAAGTTTGGTGGTAAATAGATGAAAAGAACAAAAGAACAAATTTCCTACAATATGTCCAGGGTTAAAAGTAAGGATTCAGTAATTGAAATGTTACTGCGTAGAGAATTATGGCGTCGGGGCCTGAGATATCGCTTGCATTGCACTGATATAGAAGGTAAGCCCGATATAGTCTTTAGGGGGAAAAAGGTAGCTGTCTTTGTTGATTCCGAATTTTGGCATGGATATAATTTTGCTGAGAAAAAGAAAGAATTTAAGACCAATCGAGATTTCTGGATTAGTAAAATCGAGCGCAATATGGAGCGTGACAAAGAAGTAAATGAAATACTTCGGCGAGATGGATGGATTGTTCTTAGATTTTGGGGGAATGAAATAAAGAATAACTTGAGTAAATGTGCTGATATTGTCGAAGAAACTTTGGCAACGAGGGAGTGATGTTGTGAAAAATTACAGGATAATTGATCTATGTGCAGGTATTGGCGGAATTCGCAAGGGCTTTGAGCTCGCAGGTAATTTCGAAAACGTGTTTTCCGTTGAGATTGATGAACAAGCTTGCACCACTTATGAAGCAAATTTCGGAGAAAACCCCAAAGGAGATGTTACGGATCCTGAGATATGTGACATGATTCCCGAATACGATATTTTGTTAGCCGGTTTTCCTTGCCAAGCATTTTCCATCGCAGGTAAAAGAAAGGGTTTCAAGGACGAAACCAGAGGTACAATCTTCTTTTATTTAGCGGATATTATCGAAAAAACCCGTCCCAAAGCCTTTCTCTTAGAAAACGTGGAGGGTTTGGTAAGACATAACCAAGGCAAGACATTTGAAACAATCTTAAATGTATTGGAAAACCAACTGGGGTACGAGGTTAAATGGGATATTATAAACGCCAAAGATTTTGGTGTACCTCAAAACAGACCCAGAGTTTATATTGTAGGTTTTGATAAACTGGCTAATGATGTGAAATTTGAGTTTCCGAAAAAAGGAAGTAAGGTTTATGCGGAAAATGTGCAACAAATCATGGAAGAAGAACCTGTTTGCCCAAGATACTATTTATCTGAAGGGTATTTACAAACGTTGAAAAATCACAAGGCACGTCATAAGAGCAAAGGTAACGGTTTCGGATATATTATCTTAGACCCTCAGGGTATATCTAACGCGATTTTGGCAACCGGTGGGTCAGGTAAAGAAAGAAATTTGGTTATTGATAAAAGAATAGATCTTGAAACCGCTAAAGTTCCGACCAATAAAAGGTCGCCTTTAAATAAAGAATATGTTAGATTCCTAACGCCGCGAGAATGGTCACGACTACAAGGATTCGAGTATTGTTTCGAAGATGGTTTTAAAATTCCGGTCAGTGACACACATGCTTACAAGCAACTGGGGAATGCTGTAGCTATACCGGTTATAACCGAGATTGCAAAAGCAATGAAGCCTGTTCTTCGGTCCATGGACAATCTTTCTTTATCTGCGGAATATGATGAAGTCGCTGCGGCTTCAATGTAATCTTAACCAAGTAATTAGCTCCAAGCAGACTTATTTAAAAGTTCGCTTGGAGCTAATTTTTGCAGCACTAAGGGAAACTCGCATAATCTTAATTTATCAAGCGATTTTAGTTGTGAATGATGGTTAAAGATTTAATGCAATATCTTGATGCATCCTTTACAAGTTTTCGCATCTATGGTGTGACTTGATTTTTCACACACGATTGAGGCTTCCATTAAATTCTACCCAGAAACATTCATCTATTCGAAACCGTTAATGGATCGGTTTCTTTTACTCTTTCGGACATGAATTACCTAAGGATTTAGCGGAAAACTAAGAAAATGATATTCAATTATTTATTTGGATTTCAAATTGTGAGGTGGATTACATTTTAAGGTGG
>JAAYSU010000148.1 GCA_012523915.1 Clostridiales bacterium | reverse complement strand
TAGAGAACAAGAGAAGTATGATCTATATAGACAACTTATCAGAATTTGTGAAACAGCTAATAGATAATTTTAGTAGTGGACTGTTTTTTCCCCAAAATGCTGAGTATGTTAATACCAGTGAGATGGTTAGATTGATTGCAGAATTGCATGGTAAAAAGATAAGAATGACAAAAGTGTTTAACCCGTTTATAAATCTGATGTCTAGAATAGGAACTGTAAATAAGGTATTCGGAAATTTGGTTTATGATTTGCCTTTGAGTAAATATGGTGGAGCAAATTATCATATAAGAGATTTGAAGCGATCTATTGAGTTGACTGAATTGGAGAGTGAGCAACGACGTGAGTATGGTGAAAGGACCAAAACCACAAGATGTAGCATAAGAGTTGTCAAGAGTTAAGTTTATTATGCAACATGTAGATCTAGTCAACTATTCAAATTTTTCGATGAGTTCAAAATGATATGATAAACTATTCATGAACCTGTAAGAGTTGCTTATAAGTTCAAATGAATAAAGAAATAATTTCAAAGATTACTGTGAAAGGAGATAGCTATGAAACCTAAGAATAAGAAAATAGATGTTAAGGGAAGAGGAGTTGTCATCAACACAGTAAATAATGAAGACTACATTTCAATTACCGATATCGCAAAATATAAGGACGAGAAAAGAACAGATTATATTACTCAAAACTGGTTAAGAAACAGAAACACCATAGAGTTTTAGGTATTTGGGAAAAACTCAACAACCCAGATTTTAATCCCATCGAATTCGAGGGGTTTAAAAATCAAGCGGGGCTTAACAGCTTTGTACTCACATCCAAGAAATGGATTGAAGCAACAAATGCGATCGGTCTGATATCGAAAGCAGGAAGATACGGTGGAACATATGCACATAAGGATATTGCATTTGAATTTGCATCGTGGGTATCGGTAGAATTCAAACTGTATCTAATAAAAGAATTTCAAAGACTTAAAGATCAAGAACAAGGTCAATTGAATTGGAACATAAAAAGAAATTTGACAAAGATTAACTATCGGATCCACACAGATGCCATCAAAGAAAATCTCATACCTAAAGAATTAAGTGGAAAAGAAAAGAGCACAATCTATGCATCTGAAGCTGATGTGCTTAATATGGCTTTGTTTGGGATGACAGCAAAGACATGGCGAGAAAATAATCCAGATAAGACTGGAAATATCAGAGATTATGCGAACGTGTCTCAATTAGTGTGCTTGTCAAATTTGGAGAGCTTAAATGCTGTTTTGATTAATGATGGGTTAGAGCAGAGTCAGAGGCTAGAAAAGTTAAACAAGATTGCCATAAGTCAAATGAAGATTCTTGTTGATGATGGGAACAAACACCTTGCTATAGAATCTAAAGAAGAAAAATAGTGGAGATAAGTAACTATTAGTAAGTTCCTTAAAGATTAGGTGAAAACAATGGATAAAAAATCTGATGGGTTTACTTAATAGAATTGATTGTTGTGATTGCAATCATGGGAATTCTTGCTGTAATAGCTGTTCCAAGATTAGTGGGATTTAGAATTATGGCGGAAGAAAGTGTTTGTGTTGCTAATCGGGAAACTGTAGAAAGAATGTACACTGCTTATCTGGTAGAAAATGATATTGATCATGAGGATAGTAACTTTAGTCAATTTGTTATTAAGAATTTTCATGAGGTATGTCCAGCTGGTGGTGTAATTAGTTTTGAGGATGGAAAAGTCAAATGTAGTGGGCATGGTAGTGGGAGTGAAGGCGAGGAAGAAGAAGGACCGGGGGATGAAGTGCCTTGGTTGTGATACTGTAACTGAGTCGAAAAGATAATTACAGGTTTAAAGCCAGTAAGATCAATGATTTCATAGATTTTGTAATTTGTAATTATGAATTCTAATAAATTTCTGATTGAATGTATATATCG
>JAAYSU010000147.1 GCA_012523915.1 Clostridiales bacterium | reverse complement strand
TGAGCGAGTCAAAGAATTAAAGGTTGAAACAAAGACCTTGGAAACATTAAAGGAATATAGATACGAGGAGTATGTAAAAGAAGGGATTAAGAAATCAGAACTTGAGATTGAACAATTTGTCACTACGGCAAAGTTGATCAATATGAATTAATAATTGAAAGGAGGTGAAAGATGGTTGGATGTAGATTTTAATCTTCTAGCTTATGCATCTGTACAGAATCTGTGTAGTGTGGAAGTAAATGGGGAGATTGTTGAGATAGGGAATAAAGATTTACTATTTCAAAACATCTTAACTGATTTAATCAAAAACAACTTAGAGACTGCACTACCGCTAGATGTACAGATAGAGGATTTCCCACAGGAGATTTCTGTTGCAGAGCAAGTTATAACTAGCGACCAGAATGAAGAGCTTGTCCAGATTCCTTTAGATATAACCGAATTTGTCGGCATGGAATACTACGGCAATATTGTAACTCAGAATAATGAGGTTCAATATGACAGTGAAAATAGCGAAAGGCCAAATTTAGACATGCCGCAGGTTGATACAAAAGTTACTTTTGAAGCAAAAGAGACACCCAAGGAAGTAGTAGATGAAGTTGTAGCTAGGGTCAATAGGGAAGCTCCAAAAGCAGCTTCTTACGAGGGAGAACATAAAGAAGATTTTGTAGTTCCACGGAAGGTGGAAGTCCCAAAAGGATCTTCTAAAGAGGCCATAAAACTTGATACTAAGATCATTTCAGAGTCAAATGAAATACCAGAAGATATCAAAATTGATAGTGCAAAAAAGGAAGTATCAAAAGTAAGCCTAGAACCCCCTCAGGAAAACTACCAGTCTGTTGCAGACAGGCAAGTAGCAAGCAAGGAATCAGTTGGAATTGAGCTCAATACTCAGGTTAGACAGCCTCCTGAAGTCTATGAGCAAATAGGAAGGGAAATCCAAGCCAAATTTGAACAAAAGGCACCTACAGAGTTCAAATTGCAGCTTCAGCCAAAGGAGCTTGGAGTGATTGACGTAAAGCTAAAGATTAACAATGGAAAGCTTGAAATAGACATTATGGCTGCAAGCAAGAAAACCCAGCTACTTCTTACCAGCCAGGTTGATAAGCTGGTACAAAACCTGGGCTTGCAGAATGTTCAAGTAGAAAGCATTAATGTTAACCAAGCTGCAGAGCTGAAAAATCAGGACCAGTCCTTATTAATGAACTTTGGAGCGGATTTCTCTAAAAATAGGGAAAGAAATGATTCCAATAAGCAGGTGCCAAGATACAGACAGGCAAATTTAGAAATCAATACTGAAGAGTCTGTAGAGACTATAACCTTGAAAAATCAAAGACTTGATTACAGGGTTTAAGCAGAGGAGGGAAGAGATTTGATTGATGGAGTTTCCACATTATTATCGGCAAATAGTACAAGCAGAACTGCAGAAAACAAGAGCTATTTGTCCATGGAAGACTTCTACGCGCTGTTAGTTGCACAGCTTTCCAACCAGGATATCAACAATACTGTAGACAATACAGAATTCATATCCCAGATGGCACAGTTTTCAATGATACAGGCAATAAGCGATCTTTCGCAACAGTCACAAGCAGCATACAGCGTAAGCCTTATAGGCAAAGCGGCTAACTTGCTTGTTGAAGATGATTTAGGTAATCAGAAAACTGTCATAGGAGTTGTACAGGGTGTCAACTTAGAAAATGGAAAGGCAAGCGTAGTTATTAATGGCAACTCTTACCCCATGAGCAGCGTCAGAGAGGTTTATGATGCGAGTCTCCTTGGGGGTGAAGAGTAGATGGCTAATGAGATCAACAACTTCAAATTAAACGACAGCATTATCCGTCAGGCTGAAAGGTTGAATCAGGCCAATAAAGCTAGAGCTTTAGGAGAGCCTGTAAAACCGGAGAAGTCCTTCCAGGAGATACTGGATCAGAAAATTAGAAGCAATAGTATTACTTTTTCCAAGCATGCTAACTTAAGAACTATTGAAAGAAATATAGAAGTTACACAGATGGATCTTGATCGTCTTGGCGATGCTTGTGAAAAGGTAAGAGAAAAAGGTATTAGAGATGCGTTGATAGTCATGAACGATTCGGCCTTCATAGTAAACGCTCCAAACAGAACAGTTATTACAGTAGTAGATAAAGATGAGATGAAAAGCAACATTTTTACAAATATCGATGGAGCCCTATTTATTTAGCCGGACCTCTTGAAGGAGGCTATGGTGAGTTTTGAACGACAGAGAAACTCACATGGGGCAGAAAGGAGTTACATATGTTAGGATCGATGTATTCAGCTATTTCGGGACTTCAGGTCCATCAAACGAAACTGAATGTCATTGGTAACAATATTGCCAACGTAAACACATACGGATTTAAATCAAGCAGAGTAACATTTTCAGATGTCTTTTACCAGACTTTAAACGGTGCTTCTTCTGCAGGTGATAATTCAGGAGGTACAAACCCTATACAGCTCGGATATGGAGCTAAAGTTAACTCAATAGACGTCATTAATACAAGGGCAGGAAGTGCTACCACAAACCGTGCTTTAGATATCTATATTGACGGTGAAGGTTACCTTCCTGTTAAAGACAGTGACGGTATCATTAAATACACCAGAGTCGGAATACTCAGTTTCGACGCCCAGGGTAACTTGGTGGATAATAAGGGGAATATGGTACTTGGAATTCCCTTTGATTCTGCTACCGGATTAAACAAACTTAATAAAGATGGTACTTTAGATCCCCAAGATTTGGTTCCTATAGTCGTAAAACCCGAAGAACTAGATAAGTACAGCGGGATTTCTATTGGAAGAAATGGAGAGGTAAGTGGTATTAAGGAAGGAGATCCTACTATTGTTAGGGCAGCCAATACCCCTTGGCTTAGAAGTGCGGCACTTACCAAAGACTCAGTTTACAGCGGTGATATCATAATGAGCATCACTAGAGGAGAAGAAGTAGACTTTTTGCCAGCCGAAGGTATCACTGATGTTACTGTAGATCCTAATGCTGATTTAAACGGAGAAATAAGGATAAGACAAGACGGTTCAGATTATTTCTTAATACTGCAGGATGGCAGTGAAGTATCTGGAACAGAAGCAGGCGGCATTGTGACATTTGTAGTTGACGATATCGATGGAAACCCAGTGGATGTGACGGTCGATATTAGCGGACTTGATTTTACAGGTGTTAGTGATATCAGCCTAGGTACAGTAGTCGCCAATGAGATTGACATCAGCATTACAACCTATAACAAGGCTGGAGAGACTGTAAACCTAATAGGTACATGGGAAGCAGGGGACACCTCAGTAAAAATAGGGGACATGACTTTAGAATTTGATCCTGCTAGATTTGGGACCTTGGATACAAGCGATGTGCAAGACAGGATAATAGGTAAGGCTGGACCTGGACCAGGAAGGGCAGAGAAAATTGCCAACCTGTCAGTGGCTAAGTTTATAAATCCTGATGGATTATCACAAGAAGGTGATGGTTATTACGTAGAAACAGTTAACTCAGGTGGTGCTGTTATTACAGTAGCAGGAAGGGAAGGTACAGGTGCTTTGCTTTCCGGATCCTTAGAAATGTCTAATGTAGACCTTTCTAGAGAGTTTACTGAAATGATCATTGCACAAAGGGGTTTTCAGGCAAACACTAGAATGATTACTGTTTCAGATGAGGTTCTTTCAGAACTAGTAAACATGAAGAGGTAATTGAAGGTGCAGGATACATTAATTAATGTATCCTGCGCTATAGACTCATTGATGGGAGCTATATCATGATCACATTAACTAAACTTAAAAAAGACGGAAATGATGAGACTTTTATCTTAAACTGCGATATGATCGAACTCATTGAAGAAAAACCCGACACGATTATAAGGTTATCAAACGGTAAACATTTTGTTGTTGCTGAGACCAGCGATGAAGTTATTTCCAAGATTATAGATTATAAGAGGAAGATTTACCGATAAGGGAGTTCAATCAATGGAAACAACGACGATTATTGGATATGTTGCATTAATAGCGTCAATTTTCTTCGGAATCACATTCGGAGAAGGTGAATTAAATTTTGATTTGATAATGAACTTTATAAGTTTACCGAGTATTTTAATTACTATCGGGGGAACTTGCTTTGCGCTACTTGCATCTATTCCATTTAAGTATTTTAAAAAGATGCCAAAACATTTTAGGATGGTATTTACAAAAGACAAGAAAGACCCATATGAGTACGTTGAAATCATAACAGAGCTATCCAAGGAAGCAAGAAAAAAGGGTTTATTGGCACTGGAAGACAAGGCATATACATTTGAGGATGAGTTTCTTAGAGAAAGCGTATTGCTAATAGTCGATGCGATTGAACCGGACAAGCTTAAAATATGGTTTGAACAGAAGTTGGATCTAATAACTAGGCGTAATCAAGAAGAATTAAAGATTTATGAGCAGGGAGCAGCCTTTGGGCCTGCCTTCGGTATGCTAGGTACACTCATAGGACTTATTAATATGTTAAAATCAATGAATCTTGAAAATGGCGCAGAATTCTTAGGTCAAAGTATGTCAGTAGCTTTAATAACCACCTTTTACGGATCCTTAATTGCCAACGCTTTCTTTTCACCGATGGCAAATAAGCTGGAGATTGCTCAACAGAATGAAATGCTGATAAAAGAACTGATTGCTGAAGGAGTCATTTCGATAAAAGAAGGGGAAAACCCGAGATACATTCAAGAAAAATTATTGAACTATATAGAGTATAAAAAAGAAGCTGAAGATACCGAGGAATTATTAGATAGTATTAATTAATGGGGATAGATTATGTCTAAAAAGGTTCGGAAGAAAAGAAAGGTAAATAAAGATGGGTGGCTTGTTACATATGCTGACATGGTTACTCTGATTTTGGTTTTCTTTATTTTACTCCATTCTATCTCGACTATAGATCAGGAAAAATACAGATTGCTGGTTAAGGCCTTTACAAGGGACCCTGAGACCTTGGAGAGAATCAGGTTAGAGGAGACCGAGATTGAGGAAGGAAACCTGGATCCCCTTGAGGGAGGATTTGAAGATGAATTTGTAGACGATATAGCGGATATTATGGATTTCTTTGACCTCTATCTATATTTAAAAAACTATGTCGCTGAAAGAAATCTTGAACATGCAGTGCAGGTAGAGAAGGGTGAGAATATCGTATATGTCAGATTTATGTCCTCACTGTTTTTTGAACCAGATAAGGCTTCACTGTTAGAAGGTGGAAAGGACATCCTAGACCATGTGGGAGGAGCATTAGCCAGGGTGGAGGGCTTATCAAAGTTTGTTAGAATAGACGGTCATACAGCGGAAGCCGACCGCGCGATTGAAGTAGTTAGTGATAGAGATTTATCAACCGAAAGAGCCAATGCAGTACTGAAATATTTAGAAGGACAGTACATAAAAGACCCTGCCAAACTCATAGCCGTTGGCTATGGTATGCATAGACCGGTTGCGCCAAATGATTCGGAAGAAAACCGGGCTAAAAACAGGCGGGTTGAAATAATTGTTGGAGAAAGAGATATCTTACAGGAAGAATTGGACAAGATATATAGCTTGTCCGGAGAATATATAAATTAGGAGCTAGGGGAGAGTAATATGCCGGAAATTCTATCTCAAAGTCAGATTGATAGCCTTTTAAATAGTCTGACGCAAGGAACTGAAGTGCTAGATGTTCCCGAAGTTGGAGACACAAAAGTTAAAGAATATGACTTCAGAAGCCCCAAACTGTTTACTAGGGAGCAGATTAAGTTAGTACATAGCATCTATGAGAACTATGCCAAGCTTTTGTCTTCACATATTACAGCTACTCTTCAAACCTATGCACATGTGGAGATAGTTGAAGTTGAAGAACAGAAGTATTATGAGTTTAACAATGCCCTTCCAGATTCAGTACTTGCTGGTATCATAGACTTTTCTGATGATGAAAGGGATGAGGATCTGGCAATTATTGATATAAGTAAGGACATTGGGTTCTGTGCTATAGACAGGCTTTTAGGAGGTGTAGGCCAGTCCTTAGAAATAGATCGTGAATACACTGAGATAGAGCTTGTATTGTTAGATAATTTTATTAGAGGCATGGTAAGATTGATGAAGAATGTCTGGAGTGACTATCTCGAAGTAACTCCAGAACTGAAGAAGATTGAAACCAACTCCAGGATTCTTCAAGGGATAAGTGCAGATGACAATGTTGTAATCGTCGTTATGAATATACAACTTAATGAGACCCAAGGAATTATAAATTTATGTATTTCAGGGGACACCTTGGAGAGGATCTTCAAGAAGAGAAGTGCACAGACCAGAAGGAATATAAGGAAAGAAGACCCGGAAACTGAAGCCCAGAGAAGATCTAAAATTATTAAAGAAATAAGTAAGACCGAATTGGAGATCGTAGGGGTCTTGGGAACGGTAGAAGTGCCTCTTAAAGAGCTAATGGATTTAGAGGTTGGTGATACTATTAAGCTGGATAAGCCCGTCGATTCATTGATAGATTTAGTTATTGAAGATGTAACATGGTTCAGGGGTCAGATGGGAGTATTTAGAAAGAAGAAGGCCAGTGTAATAAGAGAATCAATAAAGAGAAGGAGTGATCCTGAATATGACCGAAAACATGAATAATCAGATACTGCTATCTGATGTGGAAACAGACGTAATTGGTGAGGTTATGAACATCAGTATGGGTGCTGCCGCAACTGCATTATCAACCATACTTGATAAGAAGGTAAATATAACCACGCCCAGAATTGAAAGCTGTAAAGTAGAGGAATTTGAGTTTTCATATCTCGAACCTGTTATAGGTGTGATGATCAAATACATAGAGGGTATCAGCGGCTCTAATATGCTCATCTTAAAAGAAGAGGATATGAAGACCATACTAAGGCAGCTATTAGCCCTAGGCCCGGATGAAGAAGTCGAATTTGATGAGATAAGCATGAGCGCTGTATGTGAAATAATGAATCAGATGATGGGCTCAGCTTCAAGTTCCTTAGCTTCTTTTTTAGGAGTTTCTGTGAACATCTCTACTCCTGAGGTAATGGATACAACAAGCCACGAAAGCGTCAGAAAGATGTTTGCTGTGCAGGGGGAACATTTAGTTAGCATTAAATTTGATATTAACATAGATGGACTAGTTGAAAGCGAATTCATTAGTGCTATGGAACCTCAATTGGCAAGAGAAATAATAAATATGTCCCTTGGGGCAAATGAGGTTACAGACATTCCTGAAGAATTACCTAAGGAAGAACCAAGGGTAGAGGAACCAGTTATGGTGCAAGAAGCTGTTCAGGCTACAGCTCAACCTCCAGTAGGCGAAGTTGTGAAAGAGCAGAAAAAGCAGGTACAGGCTGTACCCTATACCTATAAGCCGCTGGAACCAGAGGGTAAAAAGGCAGACGCAAGTGATAGCAATTTAGACCTACTGCTTTCAGTACCGATCCAACTTACAGTTGAACTCGGCAGAACTAAGAAGAGAATTAAAGAGATTGCCGATTATACGGTGGGGACCATAGTTGAACTCGACAGACAGGCAGGGGATCAGGTAGACATAATTGCAAACGGTAAACTTATAGCAAGAGGTGATGTGGTAGTTGTAGATGACTATTATAGCGTAAGAATTACAGAGATAATGAAGGCAAGAGATAGCGTTACAGATATTGAATAACTATAGAGGGGAGTCAGAATGAAGATATTAATTGTAGATGATGCGGCATTTATGAGAATGATGATTAAAGACAATCTAAAAAAAGCCGGATATACAGAATTTATAGAAGCGAGCAACGGAGAAGAAGCAGTTGCGAAGTATAAAGAGAACAATCCAGATTTAGTCATCTTGGATATTACGATGCCTGTGATGGATGGGATAGAAGCACTAGGCACAATAAAAGAGATTAATCCTGAGGCAAAGGTTGTAATGTGCTCAGCCATGGGACAAGAAGCAATGGTAGTAGAGGCAATAAAGATGGGTGCTCTAGATTTTATAGTAAAACCCTTCAAACCCGACAGGCTGGTACAGACAGTTAAAAATGTTGCCGGTTAATAAACAGGAGATGACAAAGTGATAGATGAAATTATTTCTTTGTTTCTAGCTATTATTGGTATTGGCATTGTCATAGTATTTACATACTTTGCGAGCAAATGGTATGCAAGAAGGATGCTTCCCATTGCAGGGGGAAGACATATAAAGATTATAGACAGGCTGGTTCTGAGCAAGACCTCCTCGATATACATAATTGAGCTTCAGGGTATTCAGTATATGTTGGGAGTAAGCGAAAAGAAGATCGAGATATTAAAGCAGCTTGAAGAACCTATTCAAATACCGAGAAATGAATTTGAAACAAAGAATCTAAAAAACATATTTCAAACATTTTTACATAAGGGAAAAGAAGACGATGGAAATAATGATCAATGGTGAAGGGTCAGATGTTATTAATATCATAATGGTACTTACTTTAATTACAGTAGCACCTTTCATGCTGTTGATGATGACTTGCTTTGCCAGAATAGTAATAGTTTTTTCTTTTATTAGAAATGCTTTAGGATTACAACAGACACCTCCAAATCAGGTTCTGATAGGCCTAGCCCTATTTGTTACATTTTTCGTCATGTCACCTGTATTCAGTCAGATAAATGAGACTGCGATACAACCTTACAATGAAGGGCAGATAGAGACCCAGGAGTTTTTGGAAAGGGCCTCTGTTCCCTTGAAGGAGTTCATGCTCAGGCAGACTACATCAAATGAGGTCGACCTGTTTAAATCATTATCTAATAGGACTGATTTGGATAGTATGCCGGCTGAGGAGCTGCCTATGAATGTAGTAGTTCCTGCCTTTGCGACAAGTGAGCTTAAGAGGGCATTTCTTATTGGGTTTTTACTCTTTATACCCTTTTTAGTTATTGATTTAATAGTAGCAAGTACGCTGATGTCAATGGGTATGATAATGCTACCTCCTGTAATGATCTCACTTCCGTTTAAGATAATGTTGTTTGTTGTAGTAGATGGCTGGGGACTATTGATAAGGACTCTGGTCATGACCTATAACTGAAGAAAGGGGTGTAATAAGTGGATACTGGTTTACTGGCTGAGCTTTTCAGAGATGCAGTAATAACAGGTTTTAAGGTTGCAGGACCAATACTAATATCGAGTATTTTAATCGGACTTATTATTTCAATTATACAAGCTGCAACATCAATAAACGAACAGACTATGACTTTTGTCCCTAAGCTTATTGTTATAGGTATCACCCTGATAATATTCGGAAGTTGGATGTTACAGCAATTAGTAGACCTTGTTTATAGAATAACTGAGTTTATAACTGTTCAAATATAGAGGTGAGTCTAATATATGACATTAACAATTACTTAATATTTTTCCTGGTAAGCTGTAGGATTACAGGTGTAATATTTTTCAACCCTATCTTAGGAAGAAGGAATATTCCAGGGATAGTAAAAGTCGGGATTGCGATGGGTATAGCCTTAAACGCTACCTATGAGCTGATGGACGTCTCAGTAGTAGACTATACTACAATCGAGATGATCCTATCAATAATTAAAGAATTTGCCATAGGTTTTGCACTAAGCGTAGTCATCCAGCTCTTCATCTCAATCTTCCATATGGGAGGGCAGATGATCGACTTACATGCAGGGCTGAGCATGGGTTCAATGTATGATCCTACGACCCATACGCAAATTTCAATCAGCGGTAATTTGATAACAGCGGTATTCACATTGTTATTCTTTGTTACAAACAGTCACATAGCTCTTTTTTCTATCGCTGTTAATTCATTTAATGTAGTCCCTATAGGGCTTGAGCCAATAAGTCCACGGATTGGGCTTTACATAGTAGAGCTATTTGGATATATTTTTGCTTTTGCTGTAAAATTGGCGCTGCCTGTAATTGTTACTGAAGTAATTGTAGAAGTTGCAGTAGGAATACTCATGAGAGTGGTTCCTAACATAAATGTATTTGTAATTAATTTACAGCTAAAGGTGCTTGTTGGAATTGTAGTGATTATTTCAATAATACCGGTGTTGGTTAGATATCTTGAAAGGCTAAATATGATTATGCTAGAAAGGCTTCAGGATATTTTGCTGTTCTTTGTTTAAAGGGAGTGATTTAATTGGCTCAAATGAACAAGACAGAAAAAGCCACTCCTAAAAAGAGGCGCGACGAGAGGAAAAAAGGTAACGTCTTTCAGAGCAAGGATGTTATTAGCGTATTTGTAATAATAGTAGGTTTTTTCTTACTAAGTAAAGTAGGAAGTTTTATAGTCCTACAGGTAAAGCAATTATATATTAACCAACTTAATCATATGCAGGGGCTTTATGAATTATCGGTAGGAACTGCGACACAGATACTTAGGGACTCAATAATAGTACTTTTCATAACCACAGTTCCTGTCATAGCAGTAATAGCTCTTACGGTGGTTGTTTTTACGGGTGTACAGACACGCTTTTTGGTATCCGGTGAGCTGATTAAATTCAAGTTCAATAGGATCAATATAGTTGAAGGCTTTAAGAGGATGTTTTCTTTAAGATCGGTAGTTCAGCTTGTAAAGTCGATCTTAAAGGTACTGGTAATAATGTACATTATTTATACCAGTATGAGAGATCTTTTGATAGTAACGCCGGATATCATTAATACAAGCATAGGAGATACCATAATCTTCATGATGGATAGAATCATGAAGATGGTTTACAAGATATGCCTGCTTTTCGTAGGAATTGCGATATTAGACTAGTCCTATCAAAGATACGACTACGAGAGAAAATTGCGGATGACCAAACAAGAAGTGAAAGAAGAACTCAAGCAAACTGAAGGTGACCCGTTGATAAAAGGTAAGATAAAGGAAAGACAGCGTAAGATGAGCTTTAATAGAATGATACAACAGGTTCCTCAAGCTGATGTGGTAATAAGGAACCCAATCCACTATGCTGTTTGCTTGAAATATGATATAGATAATGACTTTGCTCCTATAGTTGTTGCAAAGGGTAGAGACTTTGTGGCAAGGAAAATTGTAGAGGTAGCTGAAGCTAATAATGTATTGATAACAGAGAACAAGCCATTAGCAAGAAGCCTGTATGAAAACATAGAGATGAATGAATACATTACGGTGGAATTCTATCAGGCTGTAGCCGAGATAATGGCATGGGTATACGAGAATAAGGAAGTTAGGCAATGAGGAAGATACTGAATAGCTTAGTAGCTGTATTTGTAATAATGATTGTGGCGCTTATTGTTATCCCCCTGCCGCCTTTTTTCCTGGACTTTATGTTTATTGTAAGCATCACAGTCTCTTTAATTATATTGCTAAGTACAATGTTTATAGCAGGGCCCTTGGAGTTTTCAATATTCCCTGCCATGCTGCTAATAACAACTTTGTTGAGGCTGGCTCTTAATATATCCTCAACCAGGTTGATACTATCAAATCAGGGTGAGGCGGGCCAAGTTATAAAGACCTTTGGGACCTTTGTACTTAGAGGAAATGCGGTAGTAGGATTTGTGGTCTTCATAATAATAGTAGTTGTCCAATTCGTAGTAATCACAAAGGGTGCAGAGAGAATTGCCGAAGTGTCTGCAAGGTTTACTCTGGATGCAATGCCAGGTAAGCAGATGGCCATAGATGCAGACCTAAGCTCAGGATTAATCGATGAGGACGAGGCTAAAAAAAGAAGACAGGATATTCAGAGGGAAGCAGAATTTTACGGGGCGATGGACGGTGCCACCAAGCTTGTAAAGGGTGATGCAATAGCTTCAATTATCATCTCTTTCATTAATCTTTTAGGTGGAATAATAATCGGTATGGTCCAGGGTGGAATGGACTTTAACCAGGTGCTTACCGTATATTCCATTGCAACCGTAGGGGACGGACTTGTTAGCCAGATCCCTGCTTTAATGATATCTTCAGCTACAGGTATGATTGTGGCTAGAGCTGCATCAGAAGGAAATCTAAATGAGGATGTTAAGAAGCAATTCCTGTCTCAGCCTAACGCTTTGCTGCTTGCAGGTATTATCATCCTCTTTATGGCGCTGATTCCAGGTGCTCCAATTTTACAGATAGCATTACTTGCTGCTGTCCTAATAGCTCTCGGAGTTTCGCTATTAAGAGTTACTAAGGAAAGGGAGATCAAGCTGGAGCAGCAACAGATGGAAGAGCTTATTGAGAAAGAAACAGATGAGGTGAGCTATTACAGAAACATAGATAATGTATATGATCTCCTTGGAGTTGAGCCTATAGAGATGGAATTCGGCTATTCCCTACTCCCCCTTGTGGATGAAGCAAGTGGGGGAACTTTTATAGATAGGATTGTAATTTTTAGAAAGCAGTTTGCTTTAGATATGGGGGTTGTTATACCTACAGTAAGGCTCCGTGATAACGGACTTATTAATCCTAATCAATATATTATTAAGATTAAAGGGGAGGAAGTGGCTAGAGGAGAAGTCCTTGTAGACTATTATCTTGCGTTAGATCCGGGAGATACGACAGGGACTATAGAAGGTATAGATACGATCGAACCTGCATACGAGATCCCCGGCAAATGGATTACAGAAAGTGAAAAAGAGATGGCCGAGATTTATGGCTATACTGTGATAGATCCTGTATCGGTAATAGTAACCCATATGACAGAAATAATTAAGAGACATATCCACGAGCTTATTAACAGGCAGGATATTAATACAATTCTTAAGAATGTGGAAAGGACTAACCCTGCGATAGTTGAGGACGTAATTCCCGGAATTATAAGTTTATCAGATCTTCAAAAGATTATTACTAACCTTCTTCAGGAAGGGATTCCTATCAAGGATATGGAAGGAATCTTGGAGACATTGGGAGAAAGGGGTAGTGCAATAAAAGATACGGACATGCTCACCGAATATGTCAGACAGAGACTAAAGAGGACTATAACAAGAAAATTCTCCGATGGTAAGAGCATAAAGGTTATTACCCTCGACCAGAGACTAGAGGATATAATACTGAATTCTGCAAAGAGAAATGAGCATGGAACATATTTAGCTATTGAGCCCGAAGTGGTTCAAAGGATTATAGAGTCTGTAACAAAGCAGGTTGAAAAGATAAAAGACATAGTAAGCCAGCCCATTATATTAACTTCACCTGTTGTTCGAATATATTTCAAGAGGCTGATCAGTCAGTTCTTCCCCAACCTGGTTGTTCTGTCCTTTAATGAAATTGAACCTAATATACAGATACAAGCTATTGGTGTTGTGCAAGAGTAGATAGAGGTGGAATAATGTGTAACCATGAGAGGGATTACATAGAAGAGTGGAAACTTTATAAAGAAACAAATTCGATAGAAGCCAGAAATGATTTGGTTCTAAAATACATGGATCTGGTTAAGAAGATTGTTTTAAGGTTCAACGGCTCCTATAGTAATTTCGGTCAATTGGATGACATGGTAAATCAGGGGATCATAGCTTTAATTGATGCTGTGGAAAGGTTCGATTTGAATTATAAAAATAAATTTGAAACATATGCAACGGTAAAGATTAGAGGAGCGATTATAGACTACATAAGGAAACAGGATTGGGTACCAAGGGAGCAGCGAACCCTGTCCAAGGAACTAGATAGTGTCTACAGCGAACTCTATTCAAATAAAGGAAGCGAACCAACTAAGAGTGAAATAGCGGAAAGGATGGATATTACAGTAGAAAACCTAGATAGAATTTTAGAACAGAGACATAATTCTATAGTCCTGTCCTATGAGGAGACCATCAATGAGAAGATGATGGTTGCCATGCCCTTAAACGATAATGGCTCCTTTGATGGTTCACCCGAGCCGGAGCTACTCTTCGATGAGCTAAAAGAGAAACTAGCAGAAGCAATAGAGGGACTAAATGAAAAAGAGAGACTTGTAGTAACACTATATTATTACGAAAATTTAAAGCTTAAAGAAATTGCGTCGATACTGGGGGTTACCGAATCAAGAGTATCGCAGATCCATTCAGCTTCAATTATAAAAATGAAACGAGTTTTAAATCAATACCAGCAAGCATAGGGAGGTGTAGGTTTTGGTAAGAGGATTTTATTCAGCAGCATCAGGGGTTTTAACTAAACAGAGAACAATGAACGTTATATCCAACAATATATCAAATGTGACCACAACGGGCTACAAAAGTCAGGCCACTATCGAATCGAGCTTCAGAGAACATCTGGTATCAAGAAGGGGAGTTGACCCTCAAAGGAATATAGGTCCCGGCTCTTTTATGACGGTCAATATCAGTGAATATACCGATCATTCACAGGGGACCTTGGAGGGTACAGGAAGATCTGTCGATATGGCTATCTTAGGAGAAGGCTTCTTTCTCATTGACAGCGAGGCCCATGGTGAAGTACTAACTCGCAGCGGTCAATTTGAAGTAGATGAAGATGGAGATTTGATTCTACCAGGTGTGGGCAAGGTACTTGATTACAGAAATAGAGAGATCAATGTCGGGGTAAATGATTTCACAGTAGATAAGGACGGGACCATCAGAGTAGGTAGAAGAGAATTGACCAGATTATTCATCGGTCTGCAGGACGGAGATGGCCAACTACTAAGGGTAGGAAAGGATACATACCTAAGTGAAGAAGGATACCGGCTTTTGAATGATAGGGAATTCAGCGTGGTTCAGGGTTATGTTGAGAAATCAAATGTAAATTTGGCTGAGGAGATGAGCAAGATTATTGCTACTCAGAGCAACTATCATTCCTGTGCCCAGATTCTTAAAATCTATGATGCAATTAATGAAATAAGTGTTAATCGTATTGGTGAGGTAAGATAGAAGAAAGGAGGGTCATCATGATCAGAGCTTTTTATACAGCAAGATCTAGCCTAGTTAGCCAGCAGACAAACTTGAATACCATTGCAAACAATGTGGCAAATGTCAATACCACAGGCTTTAAACCGCAGCAGGTGAACTTCTCGTCCCTTATATATGATAATATCAATGGCGGAGCGGCAAATAGCATAAGTGTTGGACATGGTGTAAAAGTAGGAAAGCTGGGGCTTGATTTTGAACAAGGGGTGCTAAATCAGACCAACATGCCGATGGACTGTGCAATAATTGGACCTGGGTTTTTTGCCATTGAGGATAGGGAATCAGGTGAAATTACCTTTACAAGAGACGGAAATTTCAAAAAGAGTATAGAGAGAAGCAGAGTCTATCTAGTGGACTCAAAGGGTGACTATGTTCTTAATGACAGGATGAGAAGAATAGAGATTGAAGAAGGGTTTGACCACAAAGAAATTGGAGTTTTTGACTTTGATAATCGCTATGGACTTCAGCTAGTAGGCGGCAACCGCTTTGCTGCAACAGATGAATCGGGAAATGCTGAAAGAGTAAGAGATCCTAATGTTAAGGTAGGCTTTCTCGAAAACTCTGCTGTTCAATTATCAAAGGAAATAGTTAAAATGATAGAAGCTTCTAAGGGGTTTTCATTGGGTTCTAGGGTTATACATACAACTGATGAGATGGAGAAGATTATTAATCAGCTAAGGTAGCTAAGGTAGTTATTGCGTTAAGCCCTGAAGGAGGACACAATGACAGATAACTTGGATTTAATAGACGTTATAACAGAAAGAGATGGGATGTTAGGCTATATTAAGCTCAATAAGCCGGAGGAAGATGCAGAGCCAATCGAACTAGAGGACCTGTTAGCAGCCCTTAAGGATAACGACATCACTTTCGGGATAAAGACTGATGTTGTCGAAAAGCTAGCAAATAGGCCTATTTACGGGATCAAGATCGAAGTTGCAAGGGGAGTTGAACCAATAGACGGGGATGACGGTTATGTAAATTATTTTGTAAAAAAGAGCAATGAATACAAACCTGAAATCTCTGAAGAAGAAGGAAGGGTAGACTTCAAGGACCTTGACTATTTTCAACTGGTTAAAAAGGGACAGGTACTATGTGAAATAGTAAAGGAGACCAAGGGAACAGACGGAACTAATATATATGGGGCGCCTGTTCCAGCGAAGGAGGGAAGACCTCCCATATCACCGAAAGGAAGGAATACGGAACTATCAGAGGATGGAACCAAGCTCATAGCTACATGCGATGGTAGCGTCAGATTTATTAGAGATGTTGTTGATGTAAATGAGGTTTTAAGGATTCCCTCAGGGGTTGATCAGACTACGGGAAACATAAATTTCACCGGAGATGTAATTATTAGTGGGGATGTCTGCTATGGCTATAGCGTAAAATCGGGGGGTAATATAAAGGTTAATGGGGTTGTAGAAGGAGCCTCTATAGAGGCAGAGGGCGATGTCTTCGTCAGCCAAGGTATAAACGGTGGGGAAGGTCAGAAGATCTTTATTGCAGGCAACTTAAGTTGTCGTTACATAGAGGATGCGGAGATAGAAATTTTAGGAGATATCAAGGCTGACTATATTATCGGAAGTAATATTGTCTGTCATGGCAATATAGAGCTTTCAGGAAGGAAAGGTTTGCTTGTAGGCGGCTCGGTAAAAATCTATGGTGATTTAGAGGCTAAGGATATAGGCAACCAAAATGAAAGGCACACTAGAATAGAGATAATCGGAATTGAGGTCTTTGATAAAGAGGCTTTCGACAAACTGGTAAAAACCCGTGATGGATTTAGGGAAAGGTATGAAAATATCTATAAAACCCTAAATCAATTAGACAGAGTAGTTGATCATGACGATCCTGAAATGGTGGGTAAATTAGATCTGTTGAAGCTACAGCGTGATATGATGAAGAAGCAAATCAATAAGATCGATAAAGAAATACAGGAGTTAAGAAGCAAAATAGGTTATGTTTATAACGGTTCTGTTATCTGTAGACGAAAGCTATATCAAGGCGTAAAAATATATTTTGGCGAGACAAGATTTAGGTTTGAGCTTGACAGTCTCGAACATTGTAAGATTTACTGGTATGAAGGTGAAATAATGCAAGGCATGCTATAATTATGAGGTGAATTCATTGGCCAGAAAAACTAGACTAATAAAAATTGATGTACAGAATGAAAAAAGCAAATCAATAATATCCTCCACTAAGTTCTCTATAGAAGAAAATAGATTGATTTTGCAGGGAGATAATTTTGCTGTTATTGACCATGGGAAAAAGGTCAACCTTGTAGCCTATTATGAAGATGGCATTACATTCATGGAAGGAATAGTTACACTCTCTGTTGAAAAACAGATTAATATAGATTTGTTGGATGCTGGTGAAAAAACGGATAGAAGACTATATATAAAAGTTAAATCAAGTGATAATGCTATTGTACTTCGGGCTCATGCTCTATATGATGACAGTAGAACTTATAACGTAAAATCTAAAGTGAGACTGAGGGATATAAGTCTTGGTGGCATATGTTTTTATTCCAATAAAGTGTTTTTAGTTAATCAGAAGGTTGTCCTTAATCTTAATAGTATTAGAGAAGACCTTGTAGTTACAGCCCAGGTTTTAAGGAAGGAAAAGGAGCGAACTCCTATTAATTATAAATATAGATATGGATGTAAATTTTTACCTTTAAATAATGAGCAGCAGAGATTGATATGCGAATATGTATTTAGGTTAGAGTTAGAAAATTATCATAATGAATTAGCAAAAGATATGAAAATCTACGATGAATGATATGGGGGAAATGCAATGTCGAAAGTAATAGTTTTAACAAACCAAAAAGGAGGAGTCGGCAAGACAACTACTGCAAGTGCCCTTGTAGGAGGTTTAAAGGAAAAAGGGTTCAAGGTACTGGCAATTGACCTGGATCCTCAAGGCAACCTCGGATTCAGTTTAGACGCGGATATTGAAAATTGTCCTACTGTGTACGACTTGTTGAAGGGTAGCGAGAGCATAGAGAAAGTAATTCAACACAAAAACGGAGTGGATATTTTGCCGTCCAATATTCTACTTAGCGGTGCAGAGCTTGAATTCAATAAAACAGGTAGAGAATTCCTATTAAAAAAAGGTATAGCTCCTATCGTTAAATATTATGACTATGTGGTGGTTGATACCCCTCCTGCCTTAAATATTCTAACTGTTAATGCATATACAGCAGGTGATATACTCATCATTCCGATGATACCTGAGATTCTAAGCCTACTTGGAATTTCACAATTAAGGGAGACTATTGAACTAGTTAAAAACATATATAATCCGAAGATTGAGATAAAAGGTATATTGCTTAATAAGTATGACAAACGGAGGATATTGACTAAAGATGTGGAAGAGATGGCTCAGATGATTGCAAAAGAATTAAATTCAAAGGTGTTCAAAACTAAGATAAGAACATCTGTAGCAATTGCGGAAGCTCCCGCACATGGTATGAGCATATTTGAATATTCACCCAATTCTAATTCCGCAAGAGATTTCAGGAAGTTCATAGACGAGCTTATTTTTGAAGGAGTGAATTAGATGGCCAAGAAGAGCAATAAGACCGAACAGGTTCTAAAGCTAATTACAAAGAACCAGGAGCTGGCAGAGGCTGCCGCCGAAGAGCTGGATAAGGAAAAGGAGATAAAGGAAAATAATCTTGAAGAGCGTACAGAAGACAAAAGTGAAGAGATGATAGCTCAGGCATTTACTGGACGTTCAGGATCAACAATACTGCTAAATGTAACTGAAAAGCTTGTCTTTGAATATGTGGATGAGATAATGGGTAAATTGAAAGTCTGCAATTGCCCGACTTGCAAAAATGATGTTATAGCATTAGCCTTAAATTCGCTTCCACAAAAATACGTAACTACTCATGCGGGAAAACAGTTTTTGCTTTTAGATACATATAGGAAACAGTATGAAACCGATATTATATCCGCACTTACTAAAGCATGTGTAAGAGTAAAAGTGTCGCCTAGACACTGAAAGTGAGTTTGCCTATGATAAAAAAATATGAAGATTTATGCGATGTGCATATCGACGTGCTTAGGGAAATTGGAAACATAGGGGCAGGAAATGCTGCAACAGCCCTTTCCAAAATGCTGAATGACAAGGTCAGGATGAGCCTTCCTATAGTTAGAATTACAGGTTTTAACGATGCAGTCAACGCATTAGGCGGACCTGAGACTATGACCGTAGGCGTATTGGTAAAATTCTGCGGTGAAGCTGACGGAATGATCATGTTCTTACTCGATATGGAAGATGCCAAAGGAATTATGAGTATTCTTATCGATAATCTTGACTGTAATGAGGATGAACTGACAGAATTAAAGCTTTCGGCAATAAAGGAGATTGGAAACATTTTAGGAACATCTTATATAAATTCTATTTCTACACTAACGGGGCTTAGGATCAATGTTACGGTTCCTCAAGTGGCAATAGACATGGCCGGAGCTATTATGAGTGTCCCTATAATCGAATTCGGTGCAGTGGGAGACAAGGTAATGTTTATTGAAGAGGATTTCTATGGAGAGCAGAATAAGATAAGCAGCAATATCATTATGTTTGCTCAAATCGATACATTAAAAGTTATTATGGAAAAGTTAGGAATTGAAATATGAGCGATCTATTGGTTGTTGGGATTTCTGATTATAAAGTTGCAAGGGAACCGGAAACACTTGTTACATATGCACTGGGATCTTGTGTAGGCATCTGTATCTATGATAAAAAACTAAAAATGGGCGGCTTAGCCCATATTATGTTGCCTGATAGCACTGCCTTTTCAAACAGGGAGCTTAACAGGATGAAGTTTGCAGATACTGCGATTGTAGATATGGTTAATGATTTAAAAATGCTTGGGTCATTACAGACTGATATGACCGCTAAAATAGCTGGCGGTGCGCAGATGTTCGGAAATAGTGATGATATGATTGGTTCTATTGGCGATAGGAATGTAGATAGTGTTAAGAATGTTTTGCGCAAACTTAGAATCCCCATAATTGCCGAAGATACAAGGCAAAATTATGGACGAACTCTATATTTCTATCTAACTACAGGGATAGTGAAGGTGCAATCCCTATCAAGAGGTGTAAAGGAATTTTAATTTAAGCTGCTTAGTTTGGGACATTGTATCACAGTGTCCTTTTTTTATTTAAGTTATTACAATTTTTGCCGAAATATATATATTAGAGGATGATTCTAAAACCATGTCAGTGCACTTATTTTTTTATATTATTTAGTTGGAGGGGGATTAGACATGAGATGGTTTAATAATATCAGAATAGGGCCTAAATTAGTAATCGGGTTTTTAATCGTAGCATGTATTACATTAGCTATCGGAGTAACGGGGATTTACAATATAAAGAAGATTAACGAGCTTGACAATCAACTTTATGAAAAGATGACAGTCCCTCTTGGAGACTTAGTTGTAATAGCCGAATCTTACCACAAGATTAGCGGGAATGTTAGAGATGTCATTAATGCGGAAAATGAACCCCAGGTTCAGAGCTTCGAAAGCAATATAGAGCAAAGCTCTAATGAAATAAATGAGAAACTAGACAGCTTTGAAGCCACTATAATGACCGAAGATGAATCAATTCTAGTTGATAATATTAGGAAATATATGGGGCAGTACGATGCAGTTATAGCGGAAATAATTCAACTAAAGAGAGCCGGCAATCTTGACAGGGCCCTGAATTTAGAAAGAGGCGAGGTTACTAGGATAAAATACGACCTAGAAACAAATCTTGGTAGACTGATAGACCTAAAAGTGGAGCTGGCACAAAAGGTAGCTTTAGACAATGATGCCCAAGGCAGATCTGCCACTATGCTATCAATAGCTATAATTGCTATCGGTGTGATAATTTCAATTCTTCTCGGAGTATTCATATCCTCATCTATTAAAAAACCCTTGGACAAGCTAAGATTGGTTGCCGATAAACTAGCGATAGGAGACATAAATGTCTACTTAGATGAACCGACCAAAGATGAGATTGGCGATCTGACAAGATCCTTTGGACTTATGGCAGATAATGTTATAAAACAGGCTGAAATTGCTGAAAGAATTGTTCAAGGCGACCTTTCAATTGATGTAGTACCCAGTTCGGAAAAAGATCTTTTAGGAAAGAGCCTAAGATCGGTGGTTGCTACCCTAAGGGGCCTTGTAGATGAAACAAAGATGCTTACTGTGGCAGCGGCCAATGGGGAATTGGATACAAGAGGAAATGCCGATGCTTTTGAAGGTGGGTTTACGGATATTATCGATGGAATTAACACTACTTTAGATGGTATAACAAAGCCCTTGAGTATTTCGCTTGAAGCAATAAATAAGTTGGCAATGGGGGAGGAAATTGATGCTTTAGAAAACAGATTTGAGGGCCAATATTCCATACTAATAGATAACATCAATATGGTAAGAAATTCGATTCGTACCCTTACCCTTGAAACTGTAAAGCTTACTGAGGCAGCTGCAGAGGGGCAGCTTTCCTACAGGGCAGATACAAGTAAGCTCATAGGTGGATATGGCATGATAGTAAATGGTATTAATAGGGCCTTGGATTCAGTTATAGCTCCAATTCAAGAGGCATCAGGAGTGCTTCAAGAGATGGCTAAGGGCAATCTCAATGTCAGGATGGAAGGAGATTACAAGGGAGATAATGCTGAGCTGAAAGAAGCTATTAATAGTACTATAGAAGGTCTTTTGGGCTACATAAACGAAATATCTAATGCACTTGTTGAGATTGGTGAAGGCAACCTTGATATAATAATCTCTGATGACTTTGAAGGAAACTTCGTTGAGATAAGAGATTCACTTGTAAACATCATTGAATCATTAAATGAGATGATGGGAGAAATAAATGAGGCTGCAAACCAGGTGGCCACAGGATCGGTGCAGGTTTCAGATGGCAGCCAGGCCCTGTCGCAAGGATCAACTGAGCAGGCAAGTTCTTTAGAAGAGCTTACGGCCTCAATCCATGAGATAGCAGAACATACCAAGAGAAATGCTTTAAATGCTAATGAAACTGACGAGTATGCAAGGTTAGCCTTGAAAAAAGCTAGTGAAGGCAACCAGCAGATGGTTGAAATGCTCCAAGCAATGCAAGCAATAAACGAATCGTCTCAAAACATATCGAAGATCATAAAGGTAATAGAAGATATAGCCTTCCAGACAAATATTCTAGCCTTAAATGCAGCGGTTGAGGCTGCAAGGGCAGGTCAGCATGGCAAGGGCTTTGCGGTTGTAGCTGAAGAGGTTAGAACCCTGGCCGCAAGAAGTGCAACGGCAGCAAATGAAACCACAGGACTAATAGAAGGTTCTATTGATAAAGTTAAGGTTGGAACCAAGATAGCAAATGATACAGCAGAAGCTTTAAGTGAAATATTAGAAGAAATAGAGAAAGCAGCTTCCCTTGCAAAGGAGATTGCAAATGCTTCAAATGAGCAGGCAACAGGGATCAGTCAAATAGATAAGGGGATCGAGCAGGTATCTCAGGTGGTACAGAACAATTCAGCTACCGCTGAAGAGAGTGCTGCTGCTAGCGAAGAACTTTCAAGCCAAGCGGAACTACTCAAGCAGTTAGTTGCAAGGTTTAAGTTAAATACAAATAGACAGGCCCTATTAGGAGGTGATGATGCGGAGCCTATTTATGCCTTAGATGACTCTTCAGATGGAGAGGAAATTGAAATAAAATTAAATGATGATGAATTTGATAAGTACTAGAATGATTAGAAATGGAGGGAGAAGAAATGGAGGCAGAATTGTTTAAACTCAGACAGAAATTAATAGCTATTATCCTATGCATTGTTTTAATATTATCTATAGTAATAGTTTTAAGCTCATCTTATCAAATGAAAACTGCTCTAGATGAAAGTAGTGAAAAAATATTTATGCAGAAATTATCTGGAGATATTAATTCTGCACATAAATATTTAAAAGAGCATTATGGGGAACTGCGTCTAGAGGATAATAGGCTGGTAGACAGCGAGGGAGTGCCCATAGAAAACAACTTTTCTATGGTAGATGAGCTTTCGGAAAGCTTAAATCTTGTGGCTACAATTTTCCAGAAAGACGGAGATGACTATAGAAGAATAGTAACCAGCATATTAACTGAAGATAACAATAGGGCTGTAGGTACATATTTAGGCAAGGAAAGCCAGGCCTATAAGCCTGTATCTGAAGGCAATCTCTATGTGGGCTATGCCGGGATTTTAGGGAAAAACTACCTTACCGCCTATGACCCTATTTATGATAGATATAACAATCAGATCGGGATTCTGTTTATTGGAATACTTCAGGATGATATTAACCAACAGATTGCTGCTGACCTAAAACAGTCAATTTTTTCGAGCATTATCATTGCAGTTGTAGTTCTTGTAATTTCGATAATAGCGGCAGTGATATTCTCCAATAGGATTGCCAAGCCTGTTAACAGTGTTAAAGACATGTTGGTAAAGATAAGCAAGGGCCATCTCAGTGAAAGAATAGAAGTCACTACAAAAGACGAAATTGGAGAGATGGCTGGAACAATGAATAAATTTATGGATCACATCCAGCAAAATATCATCCAACATTTAAATGAGATTGCAGAAGGGGATCTAAGTAGAGAGATAGAAGTGATCGATGAGGAGGACGAGATCACTCCTGCACTTAAAAAGACTAAGGAAAGCTTGCAACTATTGACAGAAGAAACGCAAGCACTGATAGGCTACGCCACTCAAGGAAGGTTAGATATTAGGGGAGATTCCTCAAAATTTAGTGGTGTATACAAGGATATAATTGATAGGTTTAATGATACATTAGATGCCATAGCAAAACCTCTTTATGCTTCAGTTGAATATTTAGGCAAGATGTCAAGGGGAGAAGAGCTTGAGGATATGGAAAACATCTACAGGGGTATCTATAGTGAGCTTGTAGAAGGTATTCTCTCAATAAAGGCAACCAATGATAGTATGATAGTAGAGATGACAAAGCTAGCGGAAAGGGCAGCAGAAGGTGATTTAAGACACAGGGCGGACACGGATTCCCTAAAAGGTGTATATAAACTAATTTCAAATGGAGTAAACAAATCCCTGGACTCTGTTATAGCCCCGCTGGAAGAGGCATCTGAAGTGCTTCAGGAGATGGCTAAGGGTAATCTCAATGTCAGGATGGAAGGAGATTACAAGGGAGATAATGCCGAGCTGAAAGAAGCTATTAATAGCACAATAGATGGATTGCTAGGCTACATAAACGAGATATCAAATGCGCTTGCTGAGATTGGACTGGGCAACCTAGATATAACAATTTCTGATAATTTCGAAGGCAACTTTATTGAGATCAGAGATTCCCTTGAAAACATCATAGAGTCATTAAACGATATGATGGGCGATATAAATGAGTCTGCTAATCAGGTAGCAGCAGGTTCAATGCAGGTATCTGATGCAAGCCAGGCCCTGTCGCAAGGCTCGACTGAACAGGCAAGCTCTTTAGAAGAGCTTACGGCATCGATTACACAGATAGCCGAGCAGATAAGGCAGAATGCCTTGAATGCAAACGATACTGATGAGCATGCTAGAATCGCACTTG
>JAAYSU010000146.1 GCA_012523915.1 Clostridiales bacterium | reverse complement strand
CACAAGACCATATATAGAACCCTTTTTAATATTCAAATTAAGATTGGATAGTGCAAGATGACCATCAAAGGATTTATCAACATTGGATACTTTAATCATTTAGTTCACCTCTTTCGAAGAGCAAATTTTTAAACATGGAATGGATCTTGTCTTTTGTCAATCCGGAAAATTTCAATTCATTTATTAGTCGTTTCAACTCATTTTCTATTTCGTGAATCCTTTTTTTATTAACCTTATCAATATCAGGGGCTGATACAAATGTGCCAAGCCCAGATACGGTATAAATAAATCCTTGCCGTTCTAGTTCCCGATAGGCTTTTTGTATAGTATTAGGGTTAACGGTAAGTATTTTGGATAGCTCACGAACAGAAGGGAGTTTTTCTTCTTTAGACAGAACACCTGCCATTATAAGTTCTTTTACATTGTCAACGACTTGTTCATAGATTGATTTTCTACTTTTCAAATCCAGTTGAAACATGAAAATACCCCTTTCTCTTGCAAATACAATACGTCAAGTATTTAGCAAGGCGCTATCGTATTAAGTGTACTATAAATCATAGTACACTGTCAACAGTAAAATAAGGGGGTTAATTTAAAATCTCGCATGTATAACTAATAGGGAAATCTACATCTTTATTTATAAGAGACAATATGGTTGCTGCCTCATTCATTGGAATATCCGGCATGGGTAGCTTGGAAAATAAACGGTTCAATATAGATGTATCTTTATAACTGATTTCTATTACAAGGCAGTCCTCTAAGCCATATGAACTTTTTATGTCAGAAATGGTACTGTCATAGCTAGATATACCGTCTATTAAATCGAGCTCTAAAGCCTGCTTTGCAGTATAAATTCTACCGTCCGCCAGCTCGATAACGGTCTCTATATCCATATCCCTTTCCTCAGAGACGATGTTTACAAATTGGTAATATGCTTCATCTACCAATGACTGAAAGATTGCAATTTGCTCCTCAGTCAAAGGCTCTACCATACTGCCCATAGCTTTGTTTCTACCTGCAGTAATGGTATTTGATTTAATACCATATCTTTCTAGAAATTCAGATATATCGAATATGGTTGAGATTGTAACTCCAATTGATCCTGTCCAACAGTTACGATTTGCCAATATTTTGTCCGCCGGTGTAGATATATAGTAACCTCCTGAGGCTGCCATTGAACCCATATATGCGTAAACAGGACGCATTGTTTTCTCTTTATATTCCTTTATTTTTAAATAAAGTTCATCGGATTCATAGATGCCGCCACCTGGCGAATCTACAAATAAGATCAATCCTTTATTGTTGCCATCCTTTATTAGTCTGTCAATAGTTTGGATCGTAAAATCATGTTGATAGCCAATTCGTCTACCCCACATATCGCTATTAATGGAAGTTATAGAACCTTTGACACTAAGCACGCCAATATATGGCTTGTTTGGAATAGGAGATTTATCCTTTCCAATTATACTGTGAGTGATTGCATTGAATAATATGGCGAAGACAACAATCACTACTATTATTATCAGCCACACTATAATTCCTTTTTTTCTTTTTTTAACTGGTGGGTCAACGGTATAAATTTCTTCTGGGGTCTGTTGCATATCTCTATCCTTTCATCTAATCCTATATATCTAATTGTGGCCTTTTTTAACTTCAATGTCCAGTCTTTTTTATGTGAAGGAATTTTTTTGTATAGTTTGCCGAGTAAATGGATATCTGCTATGATATAATAACTTAATATTTAGTATTTATTCTTTATATACCAACTAAAGAGAGGTTGAAAACAATGAGTAGACCCATATTAGCGGTTGTTGGAAGACCTAATGTAGGAAAATCAACACTTTTTAATAAGATAATAGGTAAAAGGGTATCGATTGTAGAAGATACACCCGGCGTAACCAGGGATAGAATATATGGCGAGGCGGAATGGTGCAATAGACCTTTTATAATTGTCGATACAGGGGGGATTGAACCTAATACAAATGATGTTATTCTTTCCCAAATGAGAGAACAGGCAGAGCTAGCAATAGAAACTGCAGATGTAATTATGTTCTTGGTAGATGCAAGAGAAGGAATTACAACTTCAGACAGGGAAGTTGCCGAAATGCTAATGAAAACGGGGAAAGAGGTTATCTTGGTAGTCAATAAAGTTGATACAGGCAAACTCCCTGATAATTTCTATGATTTTTATGAACTAGGTCTGGGGGATCCTGTCCCTATATCTGCTGAAAATATGCTAGGTTTGGGAGATCTACTTGATATGGTCGTAGATAAATTTCCAAAACTAGAAGAAGAAATTGAAGAAGACACAAGAATAAAGATTGCTGTTATAGGCAAACCCAATGTAGGGAAATCTTCGTTAATTAACACATTAACGGGAGAAAACCGGGTTATTGTAAGTAATGTGCCCGGCACAACGAGGGATTCAATAGATACAACCTTCTTATGGAAGGGTGAGGAGTATATTCTAATAGATACAGCAGGTATTAGAAGAAAAAGCAGGATACAGGAAAATATTGAACGCTATAGTGTTATAAGGGCAATTTCGGCTATTGAGCGCTCTGATGTATGCCTTCTTATGATCGATGCTCAAGAAGGCATTACAGAACAGGATAAAAGAATTGCAGGGATAGCTCATAAAGAAGGAAAGGGAATAGTGATTCTAATAAATAAGTGGGATCTGATCGAAAAAGATACGACTACAATGGAGAAGTACCGTAAACGAATACATGCTGAACTGCCATTTATGTCATATGCACCATCGATCTTCATTTCGGTTTTACAGAAACAGAGATTGGATAAGGTGATGGAAGCAGCTAAATATGTGTCTGAAAGCAGGGCTATGAGGATACCCACTGGACAGCTAAATAACCTGATCATGGATGCCATGATGATGAGACAGCCTCCATCAGATAAAGGTAGACAATTAAAGATCTATTACGTGTCTCAGGTAGGTATTAAACCACCGCTATTTTCATTTAAAGTAAATAGCAGGGATCTAATGCATTTTTCCTATGCTCGCTATCTCGAAAACAAAATCAGGGAAGGATTTGGTTTCGAAGGAACTTCCATTAAATTTGTATTCAGAGAGAAAGGTGACGAAGGCAATGTATGATTTTTATCAGTGGGTATTATCAATTGGTATAGTCTATTTTGTTCTTGCTATTGTAATCGCTTATTTTTTAGGTAATATTTCTCCTGCTACAATTATTAGTAAAGCCGCTAGAATTGATATTAGAAAAAAAGGAAGCGGCAACCCCGGAACTACTAATGTGCTTCGGGTTATAGGGCCAAAGGCTGCAGCAATTACCCTTGCAATCGATATTATAAAAGGTGTGGTTGCGGTTTTAATAGGGAAATATATTGGAGGAGAAACTCTGGCGGTTATCTGCGGACTTGCAGTATTCATAGGTCATATATGGCCTATAGTTTTTAAATTTAAAGGTGGAAAAGGAATTGCAACTGGTTTTGGCGTATTGCTCACATTAAACTATGTTTTCGCACTGATATGCCTAGCTATTGCAGCTATAGGTTTTGTTGTATCAAAAAGAGTCTCCGTGGGCAGCCTGCTTTCAGCTTTATCTATTCCCATCATAGCAAATTATTTCATGCCTGATTACGTAGTTCTTTTGAGCGCGATGACAGTTATCATATTTGTTAAACATCGTAGTAATATTAAAAGATTAATTAAAGGTGAAGAGCCAAAGGTAAGCTTTAAGAAGGAGGAAAGAAATGAGTCATAAAATAGCTGTATTAGGTGCAGGAAGTTGGGGTACAGCTTTGGCTATCAACTTATCGTCAAAGGGTTGTAAGGTATCCATGTGGGATATTGATACTGAACATATTATCTCCATGAGAGAGCATAAAGAGAATAAAAAGTATTTGCCTGATATTAAGTTTAATGAAAATATTAAATTGGTAGAAAATATAGCTGATTCAATTGACGGATCAGAAATCGTGATGTTTTCTGCACCGGCCCAGCATTTTAGGAGCGCTTTGGATACAGCGATTCCTTATCTAACAGAAGAGATGGTGTTAGTAAATGTAGCCAAAGGGATAGAACAAAAAAGTTTAATGAGATTATCAGAAATTGCCTTTGAAAAATTGCCTAATGTTAAGTATGTTGCACTATCAGGGCCATCCCATGCAGAAGAAGTTGGAAGAGCTCTTCCAACTACTGTTGTTGCAGCATCAAACGATTTAAAACTTGCTGAATATGTACAAGACGTTTTTATGACTGATACTTTTAGGATATATACCAATTCTGATTTAATAGGAGTAGAACTAGGGGGAGCGCTAAAGAACATAATTGCGCTAGGTGCTGGGATATCAGACGGTATGGGTTTTGGTGACAATACCAAGGCTGCTATGATGACAAGAGGAATAACGGAAATAGCTCGTCTTGGTGTGAAAATGGGTGGCCGTCCTGAAACTTTTTTTGGTTTATCAGGGATTGGTGATCTAATTGTTACTTGTACAAGTATGCATAGCCGCAACAGAAGATGCGGAATAATGATAGGTGAAGGAGTTAAACCATTTGAGGCTATTAAAAAAGTAGGCATGGTGGTTGAAGGAATGTATACTACGGAGGCGGCATATAAACTGGCTAAAAAATATGATGTAGAGATGCCTATTACCGAACAGATTTATAAAGTCATAAACGAAGAAATCGATGTAAAGGATACGGTTAAAGCTCTGATGACAAGAAGGAAAAAACATGAAACAGAGGATGCCTTTTGTATTAACGGAGGAAACTAATGAGCGAACAGCTGAGGACGCCACTGTATGATGCAATTATAAAATATATAGATGAAGAGCCTACTTCTTTCCACATACCTTCTCACAAGATGGGAGCAGGCATTGATCCAAGATGGAAGGAATTTGCCGGTGATAACATCTTTAAAATGGATTTAACTGAGGTGACGGGATTAGATGATCTTCACCAGCCTTCCGGTCCCATCAAAGAAGCCCAAGATCTTGCTGCAAAGGCGTGGGGAGCAGAACAAAGCTACTTTCTTGTAAACGGAACTTCAAGTGGAATAATTGCATCTATTGCTACTGTTGCAAAACAGGGTGAAAAGATAATAGTGCCCCGTAATGCACATAAGTCAGTTGTCTTTGGACTTATTATAAGTGGAGCCATACCTGTGTACATCTCAGCTGAAATATGTAAAGAGAAGGGTTTGGTTTGTGGTTTTTCACCAGAAAAGCTAAAAGAGATATATGAAAAAAATCCGGATGCGAAAGGCGTATTTTCTGTGAGTCCGACCTATCACGGTATATGTAGTGATATCGGTAAACTAGTTGATATCACACACAGTTTTGGTGGAATTTTCATTGCCGACGAAGCCCATGGCAATCATGTTTACTTTAATGAAAAACTACCTAAAGGTGCATTGTCATTAGGCGCAGATATATCTTGCATGAGCATTCATAAGATGTCAGGATCATTAGGCCAGAGTTCGATATTGCATCTTAATGGTAATAGAGTTGATAGAGCAAGGCTGGCTGCAAATCTTCAGCTTACTCAGACTACAAGTCCATCATATATCCTGATGTCATCCCTTGATATAGCAAGAAGCTACATAGCAACTAAAGGACATTTAATATTTGATAATCTGATAGGGATGATTGATGAGGCAAGGAGGCTTATAAGCGAAATACCTTGTATAGAAGTGCTAGATAAT
>JAAYSU010000145.1 GCA_012523915.1 Clostridiales bacterium | reverse complement strand
ATCTAAAGGATCGGGAACACTTACTCTTACCGGAATATAGTTTTCTCCCTTGCTCCATCCGAACAAGTCCGCCTCTGCTACTATTTCATCAATGCTGACATTTAAAATGTCACGCCGTTTTCCTTCAACTACTACATCAACTGTATATTTCCCATCACCTGCAATGGCAAGTTGCCTTGCCGTTAAAGATTGCACATTTAATAGTTGAACAGGAACATTAGTAATAGTTTCTTGAGTCGTAGGATTAACCTCTCCTATTACATATGCCCATAAAAAGAATGCGACTACAAAGGATAGGATGATATTGAAAGTACGTTTAGATTCAGAAATCTCCGTCTTCTTCCTACTCATCCTTATCACCCCTATTCCCAAATAGTTTGCTAAAGAAGTTCTTGCTTTTATCGTCGGCCAACTGACTCATATATACGTTTAAAAGTGTCTTTTCAACTGTCTTAATATCTAAAAATCTTGAAAGTTTTCCATCTATAGCTATGGATATAATTCCGGTCTCTTCAGACACGATCAAGGCTATAGCATCGGAATTTTCAGTGATTCCGATACCTGCTCTATGCCTCGTTCCTAAATCCTTGCTCAAGGTCCTGTTCTGTGTCAAGGGTAATACACATCCTGCAGCAAGGATCCTGTCACCCCGTACTATCGTTGCCCCATCATGAAGTGGTGAACCTAAATAGAAAATTGAACCAAATAGTTCTTCAGAAAGTATTGAGTCTATTTTTGTACCTGTTTCAACAATATCATTTAGTGAGGTCTCCCTCTCTAATATAATCAGAGCTCCTATCTTATTAACCGAAAAATAATCTACCGCCTTGATAATGGTAGATGTAATATGCTTTGCCCTCTCTTTGTCCAGTTCAAAAAACTGCTTCCTAATTATCTTGCTGCGTCCGAGGTATTCCAAAGCTCTCCTAAGCTCAGGTTGAAAAACTATTATTAGGGCAATAACACCAAGGGTTAGTGTACCTTCCAATATCCAATTCAAAGTATAAAGATCGAATACATTTGAAAGAAAAGTTGCAACTACAAGGATCACTAAACCTTTAACAAGTTGCTCAGCCCTGGTTTCTTGAATAAAGCATAAAATTTTGTACACAACAAAAGCAACGATAAGAACATCAATAATATCGCTGAAACCAAAACCTGATAGAAGGACTGAAATCGATTCTTTCATTTGCCATCCTCTTAGGAATTTCCATTACACAATTTACCTTAATAATTGTATCTAATTAAAGTATATTAATCAATAGAAATAAAATCAAATAATTACAAAAGATCGGGGAGTGTTTCCCCGATCATCTATAAGTAAAGTTTAAAAGTTAGGCTCTAGTAGTCCGTATTTACCATCATTTCGTTTATAAACAACACTTACTGAATCGGTTTCCATGTTAATGAAAATATAGAAATTATGACCCAATAGCTCCATTTGCATTACTGCTTCTTCGATATTCATAGGAAGCACATCGAATTTCTTTCTTCTTACAATTTCTATCACAGGCTCTGCTTCTTTCGGCTCGGGCATGTTTGCAAAAATGAACTCTTTGTGGTCTTTGTGTTTGCGTTGAAGCTTCGTCTTAAATCGTGACATCTGAGATGCCAATTTGTCTACTACTTTATCAACACCTACGTAAATATCGTTAGTCTCTTCTTCAGCCCTAAAGATTGTTCCCTTTGCATTAATTGTAGCTTCTATTTTTTGACGTCCTTTTTCCATGTTTAAGGTTACATTTGCTATTATGTCCTTTGAAAAATACTTCCCTAGTTTCTCGAATTTTTTCTCAATAATCTCCTTTAAATGATCACTGGCATTGAAGTTCTTACTGCTTATGATTACTCTCATGCTGTTTCCCCCTTTTACATTAAAAGTAGCTTTAATTACTTATACCCCAGAAAAGGTGTTTTTCCTCTTTTTGTTTTGAAAAATATTTATACATTAGCTTAAGCTAACTATTTATCCACCCTTTGAAATATTGTTTAATTATGTCGAATTTTTGTACTTTTTATTACAAATAAAAAGCTGTTGATATTGTGGATAACTCTGTGTATAATTGAAAAATCAATGTTTAAGGTGTGGACATT
>JAAYSU010000144.1 GCA_012523915.1 Clostridiales bacterium | reverse complement strand
TATTAGAGAAGCCTTAGATGGGATTCATTCTTGTATTGCTGATGGTATTTCAGTAAAGGGTTATATGTATTGGTCTTTACTGGATAACTTTGAATGGCAGTTAGGTTATTCAAAAACTTTTGGATTGATTGCTATTGATCGCAGTACCCAGACCAGATATCCAAAAGAAAGCCTAAGGTTTTTAGGCAGCTACCGGTAATTCAATTTGTAATAACAGAGCCGGTGACCCAGGTAAGTGGCGAGATAAGAAAGACCCTCAGACGAATTTCATGCAGGGGTCACCGATTTTTCAACCATGGCGACTAGTATATACGGCAGAATTTGATTTTTGGGGATTTGACCTAACTCAGCTGATTGACATGAGAGAAAACTAGCGTCGGAAATAGGATATATCTATTTGGTTTCCGTGATACTGAGGGAGGAACCAGATACTGTGCAGAACAAATAATGTTGTATGGTCAACCCCCTTTATGTATTGGGATGATTGGAGAAATGGTATGTATTATTTGGCAGATCCTAAACTTTTTAGTATACAGAATATATTAAATAAAATAAATGAGACCGTTAGATTCTTAGCTAGTAATTCGTCTAAACAAGGAGTACTCTGGTAAAAGTAAAAAGGAAGGTTATTGTTTTTTGTAATGGAATTACTAGATATAAGCAATATATTAGAATGAATAGAGAGGTGGAATAAGATGAATAAAAAAATAAAAAATCTTCTTCAATCTCAAGGTGAAAATTATATTTTACCCTTTTTTTGGCTACATGGAGAGGAAGAATCAGTGCTTCGTGAGTATATGGAGGCTATCCATGCCTGTGGAATAGGAGCCGTTTGTGTAGAGAGCAGGCCTCATCCTGATTATTGCGGTCCACAGTGGTGGCACGATATGGATATAATTATTGATGAGGCTAAAAAGCGTAATATGAAGGTATGGATTTTGGATGACAGTCATTTTCCCACTGGATATGCAAATGGTGCATTAAAGGATGCACCTCCAGAATTGTGCAGGCAGTTCCTTTATTATTCTTCCGTAGAGATTGTAGGCTCTATGAAATCAGTGCAACTCAATGTAGAAAAACATGCTAAATATGTTAGAAATCCGCTCAAAGCTAATATATTCTCTATGAGGAGCGATAGTAAGGCTAGAAGACAGTTTAATGATGATAAATTGTTAAATGTCTGTGCTGCTCGTGTTGATCAGGGATTTGATGCATCAACCCTAATTGATATAACTAAATTTGTTAAAGATGGACAGCTTGTATGGGATGTTCCTGCTGGGAAATGGAAGATTTATGTAAATTATCTTACAAGAAATGCCGGTACCCGAGATGGCTATATAAATTTACTCAATAAGGAAAGTGCAAAGATACAGATTGAAGCGGTATATGAACCTCATTATGAACATTACAAAGAAGAGTTTGGGAAAACCATTGCTGGATTTTTTTCTGATGAACCTGAGCTAGGTAACGGAATGATGTATGATAATAAAGCTATTGGGGAAGATCAGGATCTTCCTTGGAGTGATGAAGTAGAAGAGCAAATGTGTGCACGGCTAGGAAGTGATTGGAAAACAAAGTTGCCGTTACTTTGGGAAAATGGACTATATCCTGACGAAACAGCAAAGGTCCGTTATACTTATATGGATATCGTAACAAGACTAGTTGAAGAGAACTTTTCCAAGCATATAGGTCAATGGTGTGAAAAGCATGGTGTGGAATATATTGGTCATATAATCGAGGATGACAATGCACACGCACGCCTTGGTTCTACTTTGGGGCATTTTTTCCGTGGTCTTTCTGGACAACATATGTCAGGGATTGATGATATTGGGGGACAGGTAATGCCTGCAGGAGAGTTTTATCCGAAAGATAGATTGATTGGTGAACGTGATGGAGAATTCTATCATTATTTGCTTGGTAAACTTGGTAGCTCCTTTGCAGCAATTGATCCTAAAAAGAAGGGGCGTGCTATGTGCGAGATATTTGGAGCTTATGGCTGGAGTGAAGGAGTTCGTATGATGAAATATCTTGTAGATCATTTCCTTGTAAGGGGTGTAAATCATTATG
>JAAYSU010000143.1 GCA_012523915.1 Clostridiales bacterium | reverse complement strand
GTGATAATGCTTGTTCCGGAAATTTCATTGACGACTCAAACCATTGAGCGTTTTTTAAGTAGATTTGGTTCCGATAAAATAGCTGTTTTACACAGTAAATTGACCAGGGTTCAACGCTATAACGAGTGGTTGCGTGTTAAACAGGGTAAAGTAAAGATTGTTATTGGAGCAAGATCGGCTGTATTTGCTCCTTTTGATAATATAGGGGCTATCATAATTGACGAAGAGCATGAGACAACCTACAAGTCGGATATGACTCCAAAATATGACACAGTTGAAGTAGCTATACAACGGAGTAGGGAAAGCAAAGCAGTTGTTATATTAGGCAGTGCTACTCCGTCTTTGATTTCGACATACAAATCTGAAAGCGGCAGTTATGAGCGATTGCTCATGACTAGAAGATATAATGAGGCTCCTTTACCATCTGTTAAGGTTGTTGATATGAGGGAGGAGCTAAAGAATGGCAACAAGAGTATATTTAGTCTAGAGCTATATCACCAAATAGAAAGGTGCTTAGAGGATAAAAGACAAGTAATATTATTCTTAAATAGAAGAGGATACTCTACTTTTCTATCCTGCAGATATTGTGGTTATGTGATGCGATGCGATGAATGCAGTATATCGCTGACCTTTCATAAATCAAGAAATGAGGTTGTATGTCATTTCTGCGGCAACAGAAAAAAAGTACCCAGGACTTGCCCTGAATGTAATAGTAAATACATAAGATACTTTGGAACTGGAACCGAGAAGGTAGAAGAAATGGCCTTGCAAGCTTTCCCCAATGCAAAGATAGATCGGCTTGATCTTGACACATCGCAAAAGAGAGGCAGTATAGATAGAATCATAGGTAGGTTCGCAAAAGGAAAGACTGATATCCTTATAGGTACACAACTTGTTGCAAAAGGACTAGATTTTGCAAATGTCGGATTAGTAGGCATAATCTCAGCTGATATTTCACTGAATATACCTGATTACAGATCACCTGAGAGGACCTTCCAACTGATAACCCAAGCTGCAGGAAGGGCGGGTAGGGGAGAGGAAGCCGGAAAAGTTATTATACAAACATATACGCCTGAACACTATGCAATCCAATCAGCCTCAGTTCAAGATTACTATAGTTTTTATAAAACTGAGATTGCAATAAGAAGAAGCTTAGGATACCCTCCTTTTAGCGATTTGATTCAGCTTATTATATCAGCTGAAGATGAGGATTTGACAAAGGACAGTTCCGAAAAAATTAAAGAAGTTTTTTTGAAGCGTGTAGGAGCAAAACATAAAGGCTATATTTTAGGTCCAAGACCTGCTCCTATGAATAAAATCAAAGAACTTTATAGATATCAAATGTTGATTAAATGTTTCCCCGAGCATTGGGAATTATATAAAGAAGCGCTTAAAGACATAAAAACGATGGTAGTAAAAAGTAAGAGGAAAGTATATTTTTCTATTGATGTGAACCCATATGGATTTTTGTAAAAGGAGTAGACAAGATGGCATTAAGAAACATTGTAATTGAAGGTGACGAAATATTAACCAAACGATCTAAGGAAGTTACAGAGATTAATGACAGAATTCTGATGATATTAGATGATATGTTGGAAACAATGAGGGAGAACAATGGGCTAGGAATAGCAGCCCCTCAGGTAGGAATTTTAAGAAGGATGTTCATAGTTGAAGTTGAAGATCAACTGATCGAGATGATTAATCCGGAAATCATTGAGGTAAACGGAGTTCAGCAAGGAGAAGAAGGATGTTTAAGTGTGCCTGGACTAGTTGGTACCGTTGAAAGACCCGAGTATGTTAAGATGTCAGGATTAAACAGAAAAGGCGAGAAGGTAGAAATAGAAGGCAGCGGTTTGCTTGCTGTTGCTCTTTCACATGAATTTGACCATTTAGAAGGAGTCTTATTTACCGAAAAAGCAACCGAAATAAGGGATGCTATAGAAGAATCAGAAGAATAGAATAGTAGAGGTAGTAGGTATGGATATTGTTTACATGGGGACACCCGATTTCGCAGTTCCGGCATTAAAGAGAATCTATGATGAAGGACATAATATTAAACTTGTAGTTACCCAACCTGATAGGCCCAGGGACAGGGGTAAGAAGCTTCAACCAACACCAGTGAAGGCTTTAGCTGAAAAGTTGGGAATCCCTGTAAGTCAGCCAGATAGTATAAAGAATAATGATGAATTCTTGGAAAGGATAGATAGAATTTCCCCGGATTTAATTGTAGTTGTTGCTTACGGCAAGATTCTACCAAAGGAGATTCTTGATATTCCAAAATACGGCTGTATTAATATTCATGCTTCTATTCTACCTAAATATAGGGGGCCAGCGCCAATACAACATGCTATACTTTCAGGCGACTTAGAGACTGGTGTAACCCTCATGTTTATGGCTGAAGGAATGGATACGGGGGACATGATAGATACAAGGGCTACTTTAATCGATAAGAAAACGGCAGGAGACCTTCATGATGAATTAGCTATACTTGGTGCTGGGATGTTGGTAGATAATTTGCATGATATTGAGCTGGGGAATATTAAGAGGATTAAACAGGATGAGTCTATGGCAACTTATGCTCCAATGGTATTCAAAAAAGATGGATTAATCGATTTTAATAAGTCAGCAAAAGAGATTGAAAGACATATAAGAGCGATGACTCCTTGGCCCGGTGCTTATACTTATTATAATGGTGAGCAAATGAAGATTATATCTGCCCATCCTCATGAATCTGGAGATAGGGAAATAACAGCCGGTACTATAAGCTATGTAGATTCTGAAGGGATAGCTATAAATACTAAAGATGGACTGTTAATGGTAACTGAGATTCAAATGCCCGGTAAGCGTGCTATGGAAGTTTCTGAATATTTAAAGGGGAATAAAATTGAAATTGGAACGGTATTAGGTTAATATATAGGAAACAGCCTAACTGGGGAAGAGGAAACCTAATGGATTCAAATAGAAGGACAGCCTATTTTACACTAAAAGATATCGAAGAAAACAGTGCCTTTTCTAATTTGGCGCTTAATTATCATATTAAAGTAGGCAAGCCAAAATCGACAGATTTTGTCAGAAGGCTTGTTTACGGTGTTCTAGAAAACAAAATCTACTTGGATTATATAATTCAGCATTATATTAAGACGCCTATTGAAAAAATGGATGCAAATGTTAAGACTCTCCTCAGGATGGGCATATATCAGGTCGAATTTATGGAATCGGTGCCAGACTATGCTGCAGTTACAGAAAGCGTTAAATTAGCTAAAAGATATAGTAAAGGGCGAGAGGGATTTATCAACGCAGTTCTTCGTAACTATTTAAGAACAAAGGATGATGTTAAGCTTCCCGAAAGAGATGAAGATGAAGTTAAATACCTTTCTATTAAATACTCTTATGCTCCATGGATTATTCGTTTATGGCTTAATCAGTTTGATATCTCATTTTTAGAGGAGCTGCTCCAAGCAGGAAATCAGATAGCAGATTTAGTAATAAGGCCTAATTTGCTTAGACTTGATAGGTCCAAATTAAAGAAACTTCTCAAAGATAAAGGATATACTGTCGAAGAAGGCCATTTAGCCAAAACCGCTCTACATGTTAAAGGCCAGGATTTGTTAGATGACAGCTTATACAAAGATGGTATGTTCTCTGTACAGGATGAGAGCTCAATGATTGCTGTTGAACTTCTTGACCCAAAACCTTATGAAACTATCATTGATGTATGTGCTGCACCAGGCGGAAAATCAATCTATGCAGCAGAATTAATGGAAAATAAGGGGGAAGTTATTGCTCAGGATATATACAAGAAAAAGCTTAATCTTATAGAAAAAGATGCAGAAAGGAATGGCATCTCAATAATAAATACAAGAAGCTGGGATTCAACAAGACCGGACACCAAGTTCTTAGGAAAGGCTGATAGGGTAATAGTAGATGCACCTTGTTCAGGCTTAGGGGTAATACGTAGAAAACCAGAGATAAAGTATAAAGACAATGAATTAGATGTTAAAGAATTACCTAAAAAACAGCTGAGTATCTTAATTGCATCTTCCAAGTATGTTAAAAACAATGGTATACTATTATATAGCACTTGCACGATTAATAAGGAAGAAAATCAAAATGTAGTTAATGAATTCATTAAGGACAATAAAACTTTTGTAATAGAAGATAGCATACAGCTCTTTCCTAATATCAATGGTACAGATGGATTCTACATCTGTAAGATGAGAAGAAAGCCATAACGGTGATTCATTATGCAAAATGTAACTTGTAAAACTGACAAAGGAAAATTAAGACAAAATAACGAAGACTCTCTACTTTGCATAGAAGAGCATAACTTTTATATGGTTGCTGATGGAGTTGGAGGACATAACTCAGGAGAACTAGCAAGCAAACTAGCTGTGGATTATGTAAGAGCTTATATCAACAATAATCCAATATTAGTTGCAGATGATATATATTTAAAAAATTATTTTCTAAATTGTCTAAAGGAAGTTAATACTATAATTTACGATAGAGCTTCAAAAACTATAGAAGATCAAGGGATGGCTACTACAGCTGCCCTACTCTATATTAGGGATAATAAGGCCTATGTAGTAAACGTTGGTGACAGCAGAGCTTATCTTGCTAGAGAGGGCCAATTGTTACAAATTACCGAAGATCACACTTATGTCAATGAGCTTTTAAAGCGAGGCTCAATTTCTCTTGAAGAGGCTAAAGACCATCCGAAAAGAAATATGATTACACGTGCCTTAGGAAGCGAAGAAAGTATCGAACCTGATTTCTATAAATTCGATATATATAAAGGAGATATTATCCTCCTTTGCACCGACGGCCTTTATAACGAAATAGATGTCAATGAAATAAATAGATTAATAACAAATTCAACCGATACCAACACTATAGCTCATAAACTCGTAACCAGGGCTAATGAGCAAGGCGGAAAAGATAACATCACGGTTATCTGTGTAGAAATTTAGTAACAAAAGGAGAAGACCATGAGCAGTAGAACACTCGCCGGAAGGTATGAGCTACTTGAAAGAATAGGTGACGGCGGAATGGCCGTGGTTTATAAAGCTAGAGATAGACTGCTAAACCGCTATGTTGCCGTTAAAATATTAAAACCTGAATTTACCAAGGATATAAAGTTTATTGAAAGTTTTCGTAGGGAATCCCAGGCAGCTGCCGGCCTAACTCACCCTAATATAGTTAATATTTATGATGTTGGCAGAGAGGGCAATATCAATTATATTGTTATGGAGCTAATTGAAGGAAAGGCTCTCTCAGATGTAATTAAAGAAAAAGGCGCATTAAAGCCCCGTGAAGCAGTAGCAATTACTAAGCAAATTGCCTCCGCTTTGAGTCATGCCCATAAGAACCACATTATACATAGGGATGTTAAGCCTCACAACATTTTGCTTACTAAAGATGGTAATGCTAAAATTACTGATTTCGGTATAGCAAAGGCTGTTAATACTGGAACGATAGCTAGCAATACAGGAATGATAATGGGTTCAGTCCATTATTTTTCACCAGAGCAGGCGAGAGGCGGATACGTCGATGAGAAATCCGATATATATTCATTAGGGATTGTCCTCTACGAAATGCTTACAGGACAAGTTCCTTTCGATGCTGAAAATCCTGTTGCTGTTGCTATGAAGCATATAAAAGATGAGATTACACCTCCTTCAAAGCTTGTCTCGGAAATCCCAGCTGAAGTTGAAGCCATAGTATTAAAAGCTACAAGCAAATTCCAAATAAACAGGTATAAGACTGCGGATGAAATGCTAGAAGCTTTGAATAATGCCCTTCCCAGTACAATTGGCATAAGTAACAATCCAATTTTCAAAGAAAAGGAAAAACCTAAGCAGGATGATATAACAGAAGGAGAAGAGGATTTGAAAGGCAAGAAGAAGAAAAGGTTTAAAATTAATAAAGTTAAGATAGCGGCAATAGTTTTAGCCTTAATTTTAGCTTTTCCCGTAAGCCAGTTAATTTTAACTGCTATCCAAGTTGAATCAGCACCTACAGAGGTTGAGGTTATTGATGTTACAGGTATGGAAGTGGATGAAGCAACAAGATTGCTCAATGATATTGGCTTAGATCTAGAAGTCGGCAGCGAGGTTGCAAGTGACGAATATGAAGAGGGATTAATAGTTTCCCAGGATCCTTTACCGAAAATGATAGTTAAAACAGGAAAGACCGTAATTGTTAATATAAGTAAAGGCTCTTTGGATGTAAGTATCCCCAATGTTATTGGCAAAACACTTAGCGATGCCGTTTTCCTTATTGAAAGCTTCGGGTATTCAAAAGGTGGAGTATCCGAAGAATACAGCCAAATGCCCAAAGGTGTTGTTATTAGACAATCACCCCAAGCAGGTACACATGCAGAAAAAGGTACCAGTGTAAGCCTGGTAGTTAGTCTAGGAGAAGAGATTAAAAAGACTACAGTACCGAATTTGATTGGACTGGAAATAGATGAAGCTAAGCAAGTTATCGAAAATGCAGGTATGTCATTAGGCAGTATTTCTTACGCGCCAAGTGAAATATATGCTAAGAATTTTGTAATAGATCAAAGCATCAGATCAGGTGAAGAAGTTGAAATTGGTACACCGCTAAGCTTTACAGTCAGCGAAGGTATAGACGAAAGTATTTCTAAGGATATAAGTATAATGATTGATTATTCAGATGCAGTAAACGAAGTATTCTATCTAACTGTGATGGTATCCGATAGTACAGGTGTATATACGCCTATAAATTATCAGCAAAGAATCAAAGCCAATGGATCTGAAGTGTTTAATGTGACGGGCAGCGGTGAGGGCAATATTAAAATCTATTTTGATAATGCTTTAGTAAAAGAATACTTTGTTGATTTTGACACTGGAGAGTTTATTTAATGCAGGGAACCATTGTTAAAGGAATTGCAGGATTCTATTATGTAGATACTGAAGAAGGTGTTTATCAGTGTAAAGCTAGAGGCATCTTCCGGAAGGACGGTATTGTCCCTCGCGTTGGAGACAATGTCATTATTGAGATAATTGATGAAGGAGAAGCCGTAATCAATGAAATACTAGCAAGAAAAAATGAGTTCATTCGTCCTCCTATTGCTAATGTAGACTGTTTAGTAATCGTAATTGCCGCCAAACAGCCTGATCCAAATATATTTATTTTGGATAAATTCCTAGTAATGGCTGAATTACACCATACGGATGTAGTGATATGTGTAAATAAAATTGACTTGGTAGAAAGGGAACAACTTAAATTATTTAAAGAAATCTATCAACCAATTTATCCCCTAGTATTCGTAAGTGGTAAGACAGGGGAAGGAATTAAGGATTTAGAGAATCTAATAAAGAACAAGAAAAGTGCATTAGCAGGGCCATCGGGAGTTGGTAAATCTACACTCTTAAACTGGATTGAAGGTAAGGCAATAGCCGAGACCGGGGAGGTCAGCGAGAAGACAAAAAGGGGAAAGAATACTACACGACATGTCGAACTCTATTCACTAAAGATAGGCGGAATGATCTTCGATACTCCTGGTTTTACATCATTTGATGTGTTGGAGGCTGAAGAAGATGAGCTTTCACACCTTTATCCCGAAATGCTACCCTATTTATCCAAATGCAGGTATGATGACTGCAGACATATAGCAGAACCTGATTGCGGGGTTCAAAAAGCAGTTAAAGAAGGCAAGATCCATGAATCAAGATATGATTCTTATGTAAATCAAATGAAAGAAATTCGAGAAAAGAGGAAGTACTAATGTATAAACTAGCGCCGTCAATTCTATCAGCAGATTTTTCGAGATTGGGAGAGGAAGTCAAGGCTGTTGAAGAAGCAGGCGCCCATATAATCCATGTTGACATTATGGATGGACACTTCGTACCCAACATATCATATGGGCCTGCAGTTATGAAGAGTCTTTTGGGGAAAACCAATCTAGCCTTTGATGTTCACCTGATGATTGAGGATCCTGACAAATATATTGAAGCTTTTGTTACAGAGAACACGAAATATATTACAGTTCATGCCGAGGCATGTATTCACCTTCATAGGACTTTACAGTATATAAAGAGCTTTGGAGTTGAAGCAGGTGTAGCTTTAAATCCCTCAACCCCTCTTAATGTACTAGAATATGTTATCAATGATTTAGACATGGTTTTAATAATGTCGGTTAACCCCGGGTTCGGTGGACAGAGCTTTATACCTTCTGCTCTTGATAAGGTTAAAGATCTTAAAAAAATGAAAGACGAGCTAAATCCCAATTTAGTAATTGCGATAGACGGAGGGATAACATTAAATAACGTTAAGGAAATTGTTGATGCAGGCGTCAATCTGGTAGTAGCAGGGTCATCAGTATTTGGCGCACCTGATATAAAAGAAAGGGTAAAAGAGTTCTTGAATATATAAGACTATGTGATTGTTTTGAGGGGCCATGCTCCTCTTTTTTTAATCATACAAGTAAAAATATGTAAAATATGGTTGACAAAGGAAATTATATGCTGTATCATTTATTTACAAAATATGGTAATGATTGGAGGGTTCAGTGTGAAGCGAGCCAGATTATTTCTGGGACTATTCCTAGTTGTCTGCGCAGTCTCAGCTCTTATTTATTGGGAATTAAATGGGCGAGAAAAAGTACTCATGGATCAAGTCCTAGTGGCTAGAGAAACAATTCTGCCCGGCACAGTGATAACAGGAGATATGTTCATGGAATCGGGGATATTAGAAGATAACAAAATAGATGGGGCTTTGGAGCCCAACAGATTGAATGAAGTTTTGGGGAAGGTAGCCAAGCAAAAAATAATCAAAAAGGCCCAAGTTACCCATGAATATTTTCTAGATAATGAATTTTACCTAAATGAGGGAGAATCAGTATTCAAGATTCTTCCCGAGTGGATTTATTTATACAGCAGCTCCCTTAGAAGGGGTGATTATGTAGATATATATGAATTTGGTAAACATGTCAAGCTAGGTACATATCGTGTCGCCTTTGTAAAAGATAAAAATGATATTGAAGTAAGAGATGTTAATTTAGAAAGTTCATCCATACTCGATAGGACGGATTCCACATCGATAATAAGTCATATAGAAATAATTACAAACTTAAATGAATATGAGGAAATATTGAAAAGTGTTCAAAACAGTACCTTTGCCGGCCTACTAATTGTCCAGAGAGGGGAGGCTTAAAATTGAGTCAGATGTTTGTTTTCCATGGCGTAGATTCAAAGGTAGGAACAACTATGATTTCTCAGTCTGTAGCGGAGTTAATTGCTGATAACCTAAAGGATAAAAAAATACTCTTTGCTTCTTTGAATGGAAGGTTGAACGATCAATATGCTGATCATGTAGGAGAGTCTATAGAAGGTATAAAAATATATTTAGATAATAAAGTTCTTTCAACGAACGAACTCATGGAATCCTGTAAACGAACTGATAATCTATATCATATTGCAGGAATTGATAGTATCGGAGTATCTAGATACTATCATCCAGAGACAGCAATGTATTTTTTAGAAGCTATAGAAGACTGTTTTGACATAATTGTAGTAGATTCAGGTAATGAATTGGATGATGGACTGGCAATCGGCGCCTTAGAAGGTATAAAAGAAAAGTTTTGCATTATTACCCAGCAGGAATCAGTTTTAAAAAGATATGAGAAACTGGAGACTATATATAAAAAACTTGGGATAAGTTTTAATTGCGTAATTATAAATAAATACAATACGAGCAATTCTTATGACCTGGACTATATTACCAATAGACTTTCGATTTCTTCTGAAGAAATCATGAAAGTTGAAATGACAGATTTATACTTACAGGCTGAGATGGATTGTTGCACCTTGATTCATTATAACGACAGAAATTATATAAACGATATAATCGAAATTTCTAATAAAATACTAGGCCTATGTAATATAGATATTTGCCTTAAGAGGAAAAGAAAATGGAGAAGTTTTATTTAGACCAGCATCTTGCCGAAAAAATGAAATTCAGTAATCAACTAAAGATGAGCTTTGACAAACTGTGCAACAAGATACAAGAGGATTTCACAAGAGAATGGAATGATGATAAACGCGACCTGCATGCCACTTTACAGTTGCAAAAGAAAGCTATCATAGGTTATAAAAATGAGGTTGCTTACTTTATAGAGAAAATCAATTCTTTAATTAAAGATT
>JAAYSU010000142.1 GCA_012523915.1 Clostridiales bacterium | reverse complement strand
TAATTATATTCATATCTTGTTTAGGAAGACAAATGAATGATATGTATTGGAGTTAAGTAGATTGTATCTTTGTCTATAGGAATAATTAAAATTCAATCAATTTGGACACTTGTTTCAGACAAGATGATTTAGTGCAGAAAATTATTTTCTGCAGAACTTTTATGTGTATAAATTATCTTTCTGAGACAATAATATATTATATTAGATATATTTTAGTTGATAATATGTTAAATATGATATATTATGAAAAGGGGATTTGTTATGAGTGATTTGCAATTATATATTGATAAAGTTTTAAAGGAAGTTCAGTTAGTGAATAAAGAAAATGAGCCAATTATAATGGATTATGATATTGGAGCTGAAATATGTGAGATTATTATCAAAACTCGTACTCTACTTGGAATGACTCAAAAACAATTGGCTGAAAAATCGGGGATTTCTCAAGCAAATATTAGCAGAATTGAAAATGGAAGTTATTGTCCAAGCATTCAGACTCTAAAAAGAATTGCCGATGGTCTTGGAAAACGCTTAATAATTGATTTTGTAGATCGTGAAGAGGTGCTGTGATGGCTATTCATATTGAAGAACTAAAAATTGATCATTTTAGAGGAATTCATTACCTTACTATTGAAAATCTAAACCATATTAATATTATAGCTGGGGATAATAATAGCGGAAAAACCAGTGTCTTAGAAGCATTATTACTTTTGCGTAGCCCAAATGATATTAATAATATACTTCGACTAGCTCGAATGAGAGATGCTAATGCTTTTTTTGGTGGACCTTCCGTTTATGAAAGCTTTATAAACTTATTTCCTAAAGATACTCCTAAAATGGAAATAGCAATTGGTGCAATTTACAAAAGAGAGTACTTAACTTGCAATTTATTCGGTAAGCAAATAAAAATTATGCTAGATCCAGAGGAAGTGATTAATAGACTTTATCCAGCGCTCAAAAGAAATTATATGATGCATAAACTGAGTTCTGATATGGCGGAAGTAGATGCCTTTATTGGTGAGCTCGTGTATGAAATTGCAGGGCATAGGGATAGAATTGAAGTTAAAATTGATGCGTACGCAAGTACATCAGGAAGAGAAATTAAACGAAATAACTATGTAAATATTGTTTATCTTTCACCCACTGAGCATGTTAGTGGAAATGTTTTCAATCGTATCTTGCGCAATGATTCTTACAAGGAAATTTGCTTGCGTATTTTACAGATGTTTGATCCTGGTATTATTGATCTCCTAATATTAAGAAATGAGTTCAATGACCGTCCTGTTGAATATATCAAGCACGTAGCCCTTGGAAATATGCCTCTTTCTACTTATGGTGATGGGATTAAAAAGGTGTTATCATTAGCAAATGGCATTGCACAAGCAGCAGGCGGAGTGTTGTTGATTGATGAGATAGAAACTGCAATCCATTCGAAATACTATGACGATATTTTTAGATTTCTTGTTAAAGCATCAATACAGTTCGAAGTTCAGGTTTTTATTACAACACACAGTATTGAAGCTATTGATGGATTACTTTGTACGCAAGATTATGATCAACAGAACCATATAGATGATATTAGTGTTCTTACTTTTAAAAAAGATAGTAACGAACCGAAGACCTATTCCAGGGTGCTTCCTGGAAGACATGTTTTTAAAAATCGTGAACAATTCGGCTTTGAGGTGCGCCTATGAATAAGTTAATTCTCTGTGAAGGTAAAACCGATGCTATCTT
>JAAYSU010000141.1 GCA_012523915.1 Clostridiales bacterium | reverse complement strand
GCTCACTATGGGTATTGCAATAACTGCTAGAACTGCGAGAATGGCTATGACTACTACAAGTTCAATTAATGTGAATCCCTTTTTATTTCTTTTCAACATACTATACTCTCCTTTTGAACTGATACTACTGTTACGCCCAATAATTGTGCGGCAACTGGCAGCCATATTCAAAAGAACTTAGGCCCTATAGCTTTGCGTTCCCTTGTTTTCACAAGGGTTGCCCTTAACATTTATATACATGGGGGAATCTCCTGATGAAAAACAACAAAAAAGGATTTACTCTGGTTGAGGTTCTAGCTTCTGTAATTATTCTAGCTTTAATAACAGGATCAATAGTATTTGCTATAGCTTTCTCCCAAAGAGTCGTTCAGGAGAATAGCGTAAGCGATGCATATGCTGCGGAGGTTCAAGCTGCGGCAGATGTGATAATGACATACGTAAATGGTGGTTTGACAACAGGATATGAGATAGAAATAGAAAGTCAATCTAGTCTGACTGTATATCACAATGCCGAAACAAGTTTTGATCCTTCTTTAAATGATATTCAGTTTACTTTGAAGCCTGAAACAGGTGGTTCAGGTTTGTATGAAATAAGGGTGCGCCTATACTATGGCCCAGAGCACAACAGGGAAAGTATTGAGATGGTTTGTTTCGCACATCCAAACTGGTGATTAGAATGAAAGAAAAGATATTGTCAAAACGGGGCTTTACTTTAACAGAGCTAATGGTAAGCATTATATTCATAGTTGTAATTATAGGAACAGCAACCTATGCTTGGTATGTTAGTAATGTTTCTTTTGGAAGCACCAAGAAGGTCTCTGAAGCATACAGCCAGGCTCGCTCTTTAGAATCTATGATACATAGCGCAGCTTCTACATCGGCTTCTTTACTCTTTAGAGAAGAACAACTAACAGGATATTCTCATTTTTATTTTGACGATGGGGTATATAAAGTTATACTTTACGGAAACGAATCTATTATGACACCAGTAACAATGGAATTTGATGCTATAGATGAAGTTAAATATCAAGTCATAGATAGGGGCAGGAAATGCGAGTTAACTTATAAAATAGAAAGCAGTGATGAGGAAGGCCCATTTTATATCCAAGGAGGTATCATATTAAATAACATAGAACCTGATAACTTCAGGCAAAGCCATCATGGATATACAACTTTACCACAGGTATTAAACTTTGAAGTTCCAGAACCATAAAACTACCTAAGGGGTTAATTATGAAGGTACACGTGATTAATAAAAAAGGTGCTGTTTTAGCATATGTATTAGTAGTCGGCGCGGCTCTTCTAATACTAGCTGGCTTAACAGTAGTTTTTGCAAACTCAAGCATAGCTAAAGCAGACAGCGGGATAAAGTCAAGAGAGGCATATTTAAATGCAAAGTCAGGTATTGAGTATGCTAAGGTTATTGCCAAGGAAGCTAAAATAGAAATTGAAAACCAGCTTACTGCATTTCCCGAAAGCATTACTTCTCTTCCAGCTAGAGAAAGTTTCTATGCCTACTACGATTCTTTAAACGGTTTTGTTAATAGAAGCGGGAATCCAAATAATGATTCAAAATTTAAGAATTCAGCTATACAGCTCACTTACGAGCTGATCCATCAGGTTAAAGAGATTCCGCCAATAGATGAGGAGGATGAAACAAGTTATGATTACAATATGGTAATCAATTTCACATCAGTAGGAAGAAGTGCTAAAACAAGTAAGCTGTTTGATAATAGGTTTACTTTAAAATATCAGATAGAACCATTGAAGGGCAAAGTTGAATTCGGATCAGATGAACCAGGGGAAGGTAGAGTTATCGTATCTGAGGATACAGCATTTGATGCAAATATTTCTTGTGATGTAAGCTGCTATCTAAAAAACGATAATCTATCAAGCTTTAATCAGGGCGCATCCAATGCTAATAATCATTCAATAGTCTATTCAAATACTGTTAGAGGAATTGATGAGAATCTTGTTTTAAAGGCTAATAAGATCTATTTCGTAGGTTCACCTACCATGAATATGAATGGAAATAATATAGGAGGAATAGCAACTCTATATTCAAACTATATCTATTTTAAAGATAATATTTCAATTTCCGGCATGGAAAATTCCTTTAGATTTGAGCTTAAACCTCTTTCTTATAATAACTGTCTGGCCTTTTTTGATAACATTACTATCACAATATCCTACTTCGACAATTCGGACCAATTACATACAGTTAGTAAAAATCTTAACGGGTTCTATAATTTTAATAATAGCTCAGATTTACTAGTTGACTATAGAGACGGAAATCTAACCTGGGCTGACTTTGATGACTTGAGGGTAAAAGGTTCCACTACATCACTTTTGGAAAACTATGATCCCTACCTTATCAACTCAAACCAATTGGGAATATCGCAAGTCAAATCAGGCCGCCTTGAGGGTTGGGCAGCAGATAATGGCGATCTTATTGCGCCTAATGCCAATACTTTTTCTCCTTCTTTATCCTTGCAATATCCTAATGATAATAATAATAGATCTAATTTATTAATCGTCTTTGCTAATAATCTAAACAATATAAATAGCGATATCCCCCTTCTATTAGAAGCAAAACAGATACGCCTTACATCTGGCATGTCAGACTTTAGCCCCGACAGCCTATCCTTTGGCATT
>JAAYSU010000140.1 GCA_012523915.1 Clostridiales bacterium | reverse complement strand
CAAAGAGGATACACCTGTTCCCATCTCGAACACAGTAGTTAAGCTCTTTAGCGCCGAAGGTACTTGGCGGGAAGCTGCCTGGGAGAATAGGTCCTTGCCAATTTCATTCAAAATACACACCCTAGGGTGTGTATTTTCATTTGTATAAAAGTTATATAAGTTGCGGTTATTAGACTTTTTATGTTATCCTACATGTACAAGTAAATATATACTTGTTATTCAAAAGATAAGAGGAATGCCATGGATACAATGACAATATTAAAGATCATTTTTACAGCATTGCTATGTGTTCCGGTTCTAGTTATTTCTTTTTATTTATTAGGAAAACTTATTGATCAGGTTATTAAGAAATAGAGGATAATAATGAGCAAAGGTTTATTTATAACATTTGAAGGTCCGGATGGATCGGGTAAGACCACTCAGATAAATAATTTAAATACATACCTAAGGGGCAAGGGAATAGATACAGTATTGACTAGGGAGCCTGGTGGTACTATAATCGGAGAGAAAATCCGGGAAATAATATTAGACATAAAGCATACTGAAATGTCCCCAATGACAGAGGCCTTGCTATATGCTGCCTCAAGATCACAGCATGTTGATCAGCTAATTAGACCAGCTTTGGAAGCAGGAAAGACGGTAATCTGTGATCGTTTTATTGATTCGAGTATTGTATACCAAGGATATGGAAGAAAATTAGGTGATTGTATTTTAACAATTAATGAGATTGCAGTATCAAACTTAATGCCTGATCTTACATTCTTGTTATTAGTAGATCCTGAGATTGGCATGAAGCGAATTTCTAATGAAGAGCTGGATCGCATCGAATCTGAGAAAATTGATTACCACAGAGATGTCTATAATGGTTATTTAGAGCTTGCAAAGAAATTTCCTGATCGCATAATAATTATTGACGGTTCTAAGGAAATAGAGGAAATAGAAAATAATATTATAGATAAAGTCAGCAAGTTCATTAACAGAGGGAATTGAAATGCGATTAGAAAAAGTAAAAGATATACTTTTACAGCATGTTGAAAAAGACAAGCTATTTCATGCATATATTTTAGAAGGCAAAAATTGTGATCACCTTGCTGATGTTTTTGCCAATGCCATAACCCCTTATCTTGAAGACATTATCTATGTTAGACCAGATGGTTTGTCTGTCAAAGATAAGGCGGTGGTGGAGCTTCAAAACAGATTGTCCATGAAGCCCTTGGAAGGTGCAAAAAACGTAGCTATAATCAAGGAAGCAGATACTTTAACTGTATGGGCTCAAAACAGATTGCTAAAAACTCTAGAGGAACCTCTAGGAGACTCTGTAATAATATTGTTGTCAAAGAATATTGAAAACTTATTAAGTACAATTGTTTCAAGATGTATAGTATTCACAGTTGATGAGGAAACTGAGATTACCGATCTTGAGCAGGAGGCTAAATTAAAGGCCAGGACTGTAGGCGAAATGCTAGCAAGAAAAGAGAAGTTTTATTCCATAACAAAGGAACTACCAGCTGTGCTATCTGATCGAGATCGAGCATATGCATTTTTAGATGCTTTACAGGAATGGTATCATAAATTGATAATGGTATCTATAGGTATCGACGAAGATGATTCATATAATAGTGATTTATTCACAAAAGAAAGATTGTATTCGGCAATAGATTGTATTGAAGATGCAAGACGGGATTTAAATAGAAACTTTAATGTGGGCTATTCTTTAAAGAATATGCTGTTAAAATTACTTTAGGAGGAAATAGATGGTAAAAGTTGCAGGAGTCAGATTTAAAAAAGCTGGAAAAATATATTATTTTGATCCTGATGGATTGGATATAAAGATGGGGGATAATGTAATAGTTGAGACTGCTAGAGGGTTGGAATTTGGAGTAATAATTGAAGAAGTAAAGGAAGTAAATGAGGATGAAATTGTTGCCCCCTTAAAAAAGATAATTAGAGTTGCTGATGAAGATGATGTAAAACATCACTTAGAAAACCTAGCTAAGAAAGAAACTTCTTTAGCTTTATGTCAAGAAAAAATAGATAAGCATGATCTTGATATGAAATTAATTGACGTTGAACATACATTTGATAACAGCAAAGTTATCTTCTACTTTACTGCCGATGGAAGGGTAGACTTTAGAGAACTAGTTAAGGACCTAGCGAGCGTTTTTAAGAAGCGAATAGAGCTTAGGCAGATAGGAGTTCGTGATGAGGCAAAGCTGGTAGGAGGTATTGGAACCTGCGGCAAACCACTATGCTGTCATTCCTGGATGCAAGAATTCGAACCCGTATCTATTAAAATGGCAAAAGTTCAGAATCTTTCACTTAATCCCAGCAAAATATCTGGTATCTGTGGTAGGTTAATGTGTTGTTTGAAGTTTGAAAACGATGTATACTGCCACCTCAGTAAAGGGATGCCTGATGTAGGGGAAAGAGTTCAAACCCCAGACGGTTTTGGAGTAGTTGTAGAAAGCAATATATTAGAAAACATAGTTAAGGTTCGCTTGATATTAGAGGAAAAAGACGAAGAAAATGAAGAAAAATTAGCAGCAGATTATTGTGTTTATTCAAAAAAACAAATAAAGCGTCTATGTGAAAAAAGAGAAGATGATGAAGAGTTGCTAGATGATTTGGATCCTGACTTACTTGAAGAGATTAAAGATATTTTGGAGGAATAGTATTCGTTGGATACAAGTTTAAAAGATGGTGAACGCCTGGATAAAATCGGATTTGGCGGACTTTCAATAATCCAGAAACCCGAGGAGTTTTGCTATGGTATTGATGCAGTATTGCTTGCCGATTTTGCCAAATTGAAAGCAGGTTCTAGGGCTATTGATCTGGGAACTGGGACAGGTATAATACCGCTTATACTAAGCTACAAGACGGTAGATACTGAACTATGGGGAGTTGAAATACAAGAGTCATCCTGGGAGCGATCAGTCCGTACAGCCAAATTTAATGGACTTAGTGATAGGCTTCATTTTATATGTAATGATATAAAAAATGCACCTGATGTATTTGGCTTGAATACATTTGATGCTGTTACTACTAATCCGCCTTACAACGGCTATGAAAGCGGCTTAAAAAACGCTAATATGGCCAAGTATATATCAAGGCATGAAACTACAGCTACAATAGAAGATTTTATTGCAGTATCAAGCAATTTACTGCGTAACCATGGGGATTTCTATATGATACATAGGCCTTCTCGCTTGGTGGACATTTTCTTTTATGCAAGGGCCTATAGCTTGGAACCAAAGGAGATTAAATTTGTTGCGCCTAATAGAAACAGGCTACCCAATTTAGTTCTAATACACTGTGTTAAAAATGGAGGAAGTGAACTTAAACTTTTAGATACTCTTTATGTATATAATGAAAAGGGTGGGTATACGAGTGAGCTAGAAAGGATATATGAGTAAAAAAATCTGTCCATAGTGAACAGATTTTTTAGTAGAACTATAAATTTTGTAATTCTTTAATGCAATCTTCGCAGACATTCTTGTCATGAATACGCTTTACGCTTTTCGCATTTCCACAGAAAATACAAGCTGGCTCATATTTTCTCAATAGAATATAGTCGCCATCTACATATATCTCGATGGGGTCTTTAATTTCAATATTGAGAGTTCTCCTAAGCTCTATGGGAAGTACAATCCTACCCAGTTCGTCTACTTTTCTTACAATGCCTGTTGCTTTCATTTAAGTCTACCCCCTATTAAGTATTTTAGCATTTGCATACAATATGTTACCATTATGGAATAAAATAGTCAATATATTACTTTAGAAAAAGTTTTTTCAAAGAAGCCAATGCATTTACAAGGGAGGTTAGAGCTTGAACTATACTTTGGTTTCCTTTGAGAACATCGGACACCATTGTAACAGAATCTGTAACCTCTTCTATAACTCTATTTGCACTTTCAATGCCTTGAGATGCGGACTCTAAAATCTTTTCAGATTCCTCCAAAATTCTATTAAGTGTTTTAACCGCAGGAATAATATTTCTAACAAGATTAATGCAGTAGAACAATAGTATTATAATAGCTATTCCGATTATGATAAGGCCGGCATCGCCGATAGTAATAGTTGTATCCATTTAACCCTACCTCCTTTCATTTATTATGAATGAAGAATTGGAAGTTTTCAACATGATTTTTCTTTTCTGGCATATATTCTTTCAAAGGAGCATTGTTGAAGGAGGGGCATTAGGTTGATGAACTATATTTGGGCAATTATGCTGATAGTCGGGGTACTCTTTGCCGCAGCTAAAGGTGAACTGGCGGCATTTAGCGATGGTCTTATGGCTAGTTGTACTGAAGCTATATATTTTGTATTAGGCTTGGCAGGCATTATGGCGGTTTGGGCTGGGCTTATGAATATAGCTAATAAATCAGGTCTTTTGGATATATTTGCAAAGCTAGTGAAGCCCTTTATGAGGTATTTATTTCCCAAAGAAAAAAACCAGGATACATTAGCCATGATGATAATGAGCTTTACGGCAAATATTTTTGGTGCTGGTAATAGTGCTACTGTCTTTTCCTTAAAGACCATGGAAATGCTTGATAATGAGAATGCAAGAAGTACTATTGCAAGCAATGAGATGTGTATGTTCATTGCAGTTAATATGTCAATGGTTCAGCTAGTTCCCATAACAATTATTAAGATCAGAAGTGATGCAGGATCCCTAGATCCAGGAAGCATTATCATCCCGTCAATAATAGCAGGATTAATATCCATGGCTGCTTCTATTGCGGTTTGTAAGTTTTTCGAAAGGAAAGATCATGTATGACGCATGTTCTTAGTGCAATATCCATCTGTTTTATTCCTATAGTTATAACTATAATAATAGGGCATGGATTTTTTAAGAGAAAACCGGTATATGACTACTTCATAGAAGGAGCTAAAGACGGTATCAAGACTGCTATTGAAATTCTGCCCTATATTATTGCAATTTTCATCGGTATTGAATCACTAGTGAGTTCCGGTGCTATGGAATTTCTAGAGAATTTATTTAGCCCCCTGTTAGATATAATGGGGATTCCTAAGGAACTCACTTCTCTCATTCTGCTTAGACCTGTGTCGGGTAGCGGGTCCTTAGTATTGGTTGAACATATTGTATCTGCTTACGGTCCCGACAGCTTTTTAGGAAGGGCTGCATCCGTGATGGCAGGTTCCTGCGAGACGGTATTCTATGTCCTCGCTGTCTATTTCGGGGTTACAGCAGTAAAAAAAATACGCCACGCTTTTTTAGCCGGAATTATAGGCTATATAGTTGGTGTTGTGGCGTCTGTTTGGATTTGTATGTTATAGTTAGTCCTGGACCTTTTTAATATCAGCTCCGAGCAAGCGGAATTTCTCCGCAAATGAGGCATAACCTCTTTCCAAATGATAGATTTCCGAGATTTCAGTAATGCCCTCTGACATAAGTCCTGCTAGCACCATGGCTGCACCTGCCCTTAGGTCTGTACATATTACCTGAGCGCCTTGCAATTTTCTTTCTCCTTGTATTATAGCGGTTCTTCCTTCAATTTTTATGTCGGCGCCCATCCTGTTTAATTCGCCTACATGCATATATCTGTTTTCAAATACGGTTTCAACAACTAGGCTGGGACCTTTAACAGTTGTTAATAAGGCCATGAATTGAGGCTGCATGTCTGTAGGGAAGCCTGGATAGGGCATGGTCTTAATATCAGTAGAGACCAATGGTTTGAGATTTGCCATAACACGCATACCTTCGTCAGTTTCCTCAACCGATACACCGCATTCAATAAGCTTAGCAACGACAGGTCTGACGTGATCAGGAACTACATTTCTTAGAATTACATCGCCTCTAGTTATAGCGGCAGCTACCATAAAGGTACCGGTTTCTATTCTATCAGGAATTACAGCATGTTTTGTGCCTTTAAGCTCTTTTACGCCTTCAATTCTTATCGTGTCAGTACCGGCGCCCTTGACCTTAGCCCCCATCTTGTTCATAAAGTTCGCCAAATCGACGATTTCGGGCTCTTCAGCGGCATTTTCTATGATAGTATGACCCTCGGCTAAAGCAGCCGCCATCATTATGTTCTCGGTAGCTCCTACGCTTGGGAAGTCAAGATAGACGCTTCCCCCAGTTAGTTTTTTAGCTTTGGCTTCGACATAGCCGTGCCCCTGTTCAATCTCTGCTCCTAATGCTTGGAATCCTTTGAGATGTAAATCTATTGGCCTTGCACCTATAGCGCAGCCGCCTGGGAGAGCGATCCGGGCGCGTCCTGTTTTAGCAAGTAGGGGCCCCATCGTCAGTATTGATGCTCTCATTCTTTTAACCAGTTCATATGGGGCTTCGTTAAATAATATATTTCCAGATTTTATATAAATTCGGTTGTTGTCAAAATCTTCTTTAACCTCCGATCCTATACTGTGCAGAAGTTTGCACATAACGTCAACATCTCTCAGTGCTGGTACTTCTAGAATTTCACATTCATCATCTGCCAGTAATGATGCAGCCATAATTGGAAGCACAGCGTTCTTAGCTCCGCTTATTTCTACTGTACCAACAAGCGGGCCGCTTTTTTGTACTATATATTTTGCCAAGGTTTTCCTCCATGTATTTCACTTTTATAGGGAATAGTATATCATCTGAGATTATGCAAAGCAATATGAAAGGAAGAGGTTTTAGTTCTGAAGCAAATATGCTAAAGGGGGACAAAAACATATTTTATAGTGACCTCTTCCTATTCCCCTTTCATTATTTCCAAAACCTAAGAGAATATACTCTAGTTAACCTGCTTAACTGTTACTCCTGTATAGTAGTGTTTTAATATCTCTTTATAATTAAAACCGGCTTGAGCCATTCCGTTTGCACCCCACTGACTCATACCAACGCCATGTCCAAAACCCCGTGTAGTGAAAACAATATTGTTGTTTCCATCGAAGGCAAAAGTGAAATTAGCCGACCTGAGATTAAATAGCTCCCTTATATCCCGGCCTTTTAAAGTCTTATCTCCTACTTGAATTTCCTCCACTCGTCCTCCCTCGCTGCGCTTAAGTATTTTTATGGTATTAGGATTGATTGAGGATGCTCCGTATGTATTTTGTATCTTTTCTTTAAAGGTATTAAATGAAATGGATATGCTTTCACTCTGATGGGGGGCCTCATCTTCATACTTGCTTTCAACACTTCGAAGGTAGGGGAGATTGGAGACGAATACATCTTCAGAGTTTTCAGTTTTGCCCCCGCTTGAAGAATGATAAAGAGGTTGTTCAACCAATTCTCCTCCATAGAACATGACTTCACCCAGGGTTGTAGCCACGGCATCTTTTATTTTTGGCCAAGAATTTTTCATCCAGTCGCTACCCTTTAATTCTAACAGTTCCTGTTCGGATCTATAGACCTGGCAGTGGGTATCGTCACAGAGGGGAGCGTTGGGATGATCAGCTGAATTTCCGAATTTTTCTCCCCTTACAACTTTAGAGAGGGCATAGGTACGTGCAGCTACGGCCTGAGCCTTGAGAGCTTCAAATTCAAATGAAGAAGGCATTTCTCCTGCTACCACACCTGCTACGTACTCTTCAAGGTCTAGGGTAACAGTGTCTCCTGTTTTATGTAGATATACTTTGACAGGAATGTCTATGCTCAGCCTTTCGATATTTGGAAGCTCATCATTATTTACAATTGTAATTAAAAGTAATGGCAGTATGATCAGTGAAAAGATGACGAATATTAAAATGGCAGAAGATATAAGTAACATATCTTCATGCTTTTTAAACAATGATCCTAGCTTGTTCCTGTAACGCTTCATATACCCCTCCATATATATAGCTTCATACTATATATATTATGAGGGTTGTCTTATTCTATGCTAATTATGTATCAGATAATACGTTCTGAGCCGTTGTAAATATTCATTCTGTTTGCTCTAACAAAACCACATACGATAGTATTATATTTCTTTGCCATCTCAACAGTTTTTTTGGAAGGTGCAGAGCGGGAAACAATTGCAGGAATACCTGCAGCCACAATTTTATCAAACATATCACTGGGAAGACGGCCGCTGGTCATGATATAGCATTGGCTCAAATCTATATCATTTAGTAGACCCATCCCTAATATTTTATCTATTGCACAATGCCTGCTTAAATCTTCATTGAAATATAGAAGATCGGAACCCTTGCATAGGGCAGCGCTGTGCAGGGCTCCCGTATCTCGGAAGTTTTCACTTCCGGGAATAAACTTTTCAGCTGCAGCCATTATGTCGCTTGCCTTACATACATAGTTTGGATTCCTATTTGGCTTAACACTGTGATTAGTGCCAGGAAACAGTGTGACTTCAGCTATATTTGTTCCTTGGTCTATCTTAAGACTTTTAACATCGTCTTTAGACGATATGATCTTTTCCGCCAATAGATGGCCATAAACCAAAGCCTCTGTAGATTCAGGGCTATAGTATAGATTTATAAGAGGTTTGCCATCAACAATTATGTTGATAAATGCATCGTTAATGACCCTGTCGCTTGTTTCAAATCTCCTATTTGATTCAATTTTAGTCACATTATCGATCTCTTTTACTAACATTTCGCACCTCGTTTAAAATAGTTGATTAGAAAATCTGCAATCTCTTTATAATTATTAATATCCAATACAACAACCACATCATCAATGGCATCTGGAGAGTCGGTGGCAACAGCTATAAATGTATCATCTATATCTAAGCGTCTTTCGCTTACACCCTCTCTATAGACTTCGATTTTGGGAAAACTACTTCCTTTATACCCTTCAATGATTACAAAGTCAACATCGTCCTTTACCATATCTACCAGCTGTTCAAGTGCGGCTTCAGTTTCAATAGATTTGATTAGGGCTATCTTTGACTTTGATGATATTAACCCCGTATCTGCTCCCGCCTGCCTATGCTTCCATGTATCCTTGCCTTCCTGATCGATTTCAAAATCGTGGGCATCGTGCTTAATTGTTGCGATGCGATAGCCCCTTGACTTTAATTCTTTTACAAGACCGACGATAAGGGTGGTTTTTCCCACATTGGAGTTGCTTGCAATTACATTAACAACAAACGCCATAGTTATACCCCTTTGCTATAATTCTATAATGGTGACTTTGTCTCCTGTATCAAACTTGGTAAATGGTTTTAACTCTAATATTCCATTTGTTTTAAGCAGGGTAAAGAGCCTTCCGGGCTGTTGACTTATATTGCCTATATAGACTTTTTTCATACCATTTTCTTCAACCGTTTTAACTCTTATAAATCTACGTTTTTTGGAAGGGTTTTCAAGGGGCTCTGCCATTGTTGCAAGGACCTTTTTCTTTTCACTTCTATCAAATCCGTAGTGCTTATCCAGTATGGGCCTCATCATTAGTTCGAATGTGGTTGCCATTGCTAGAGGATTTCCCGAAAGACCTAAAAGAATATTTTTATTCTTAATTGCGGCAAACATCGGAGAGCCTGGCTTTAAATTAACTTGCCAGAATAAGATTTCATAACCCGCTTTAACTGCTCCTTCTCTCATCAGGTCCTTTTCGCCTACGGATACTCCACCTGTAGTTATAAGAAGGTCACATTCTGATGATGCCAGTTGAAATGAATCTACAATTTTGTCCATATCATCCTCGATGTTATTATAAAGCTTAGGCTCAGCTCCTAATTCCAGTAGTCTGGAGTAAATAAAATATGAGTTCCCGTTGTAAATATGCCCGGGAAGAAGCTCTGTATCCAGCTCTTGTAACTCATTTCCGGATGACAGGACTCCAACCACAGGTTTTTTGTATACTAAAACCTTAGATAGGCCTAAGGAGGCTATCCCCATGATATCGGCAGAATCAAGTAGCTTGGTTTTTTCAAGCACGGTGACACCTGATTTGATGTCTTCCCCTTTATATACATAGTTATCATAAGGCTTGTGCTTGACATGAACCTTTACATATTCACCGTCGGAATCAGTATCCTCTTGCCTGACAATGCAGTTTGCACCTTTGGGAATAGGTGCCCCCGTCATAATTCTTATTGCAGTACCTTCCGTTAGCTGGTGTTGGCTGACATCTCCTGCATAAATCTTATCGATGATTTTTAATTTCCCTGGTATATCTTCAGCCCTGACAGCATAACCGTCTAAAGGAGATCTATCAAAAGGTGGATAGTTTTGATTGGAGATTATATCTTCAGCCAGCACCCTGCCGACAGCATCTAATATTGATATTTGTTCGGTCTTAGCTTTTTGAACTTTATTAGAAATAAGTTCCTGTGCCTTTTCCAGTTCTATCATTTTATCCTCCATTTTATTTTGATTAAAACCTATAATACCATATCATTAATAGTTATTATACCGCATTATACTAAATTAAAAAATATTGGGTATATATTCATTTTGCAAGAGCAATATTTTGATGTTAAAATATAAATTTGTGATTATAAAAGATAGAAGGAGATTGAAGTGCTAGTAAGACATTTAGCTAATGCAGGAGTAATGATTGAGGGAAGTAAAAAGATAATAATTGACGGACTCTGTGATGAGACGGGGCTTTACCGGAAGACCGATGAAGAGGATAGGGAAAAGATAATTTCAGCTATCGAACCCTTTGACGATATAGATTTGATGATCTTTACTCATGAACATCCTGACCATTTTGAAGAGGAAGCCGTAAGTGAATTCCTTATAAGAAATGAGAAGGCATATGCCTTGATGAATGAGGAGGCCTTTTTAAGGATAGAGGCTGATGAGGATACAAAGCGGAGGATAATAGTACCTGAAATTGAGACCTTAAAGAGTTTAAGATTTGATTTTTTTGGTGCTTCGATAGAGGTGTTTTCCCTTGCCCATGACGGAGGTAAAATATTTGCTGATGTTGTGAACTTTGCCACCATTATTGAAATGGACGGAAAAAGAATTTTACATACAGGGGATGCGGCATTCAATGAAAGCAATTACTCTAGTTTAGACAGCAAGGGGAATATAGACTTGATGATTGCACCTTTCCCAAATGTAGGAATACCAACTGCCAGGAAAAATGTTAAGAACTATATCGATCCTACACTTATTATGGCGGTACACTTCCCAATACCCGAACATGATAAATATGGTTGGGCCAAGTCAACAAAGGACAATTACCAGAAGTCTCCCCAGCTTCTTAATGGAGTTATATTTGCTGACGATATAGGAGAGGAAATCACTCTATAGAGATCTGCCATTTTTCGAGATCGCTCCTAGTATTAAGATTTTTGAATATACTCAAATCAGGACTGAATTTTCTGGCTTCTGACTCGGAAATGTAATGTGTCGGAAGCCATTTCAGCAATGTTTGGAAGCGCTGAATTTTTAGAGAAAATAGCTGTTCGACTTCCTCCATGGCCTTAACTGAATAAAAGGAGTTAAATAGTTCAATCTTGTTGTCGTCATGCCTCAATACAAAGGCTTTTTTATCAGTATTATTTTTGACCAGACCTTTCATGTATCTAATAAATTCTAAACTTATATTAGGCATATCACAGGCTATAAGGTAAATAAATTTGCTTTTGGAATAAGTAAGACCGGTATATAGGCCTGCCAGGGGCCCATACCCCTTTATCTCGTCTTCCACTACAAAAAGGCCAGTATTCTCATATAGATGAGGCTTGTTGGAAACCACAATTATCTGAGAGAAATCATTGCTCAACTTGTCTGCAATATATTCTGCAATAATTTTGTTGCCTATTTTAAGCTGCTGTTTATCAAAGCCCATTCGAGTGCTTTTGCCTCCAGCTAGAATAACAGCTGTATCCGTTAACATATTAGCTCCTTGTCTATAATAGTTTAACAGTATTTTACCACAAGGAACTGAAATGTTGTATTAATAATATTTATACAATTGGCAATATGGTAATATATAATATTATTAGAAAAAATATTAAAGGGAATCACTATGTTTGATATAAAAGAAAATTTAAAGAATTTACCTGATAAACCTGGAGTGTATTTACACAAGGATAAGGAGGGTAATGTTATATATGTCGGTAAAGCCGTATCATTAAAAAGACGGGTAAGGCAATACTTTCAATCTTCATCCAATATGGATCGAAAAGTAAGGGCTATGGTTTCCCATATAAAAGAGTTTGAATACATCATAACGGAAACCGAAATGGAAGCCCTATTACTAGAAGAAAGACTGATAAAAAAATATATGCCTAAATACAATGTGCTTTTAAGGGATGATAAGACCTTCCCCTATATTAAGTTAACTTTAAATGAGGAGTGGCCAAGGCTTATAAAAACTAGAAGGTATAAGGATGACGGATCAATGTATTTTGGACCCTATACCGATGCTTCAGCTGTCAATGAGATCATTGATCTTTTATCAAGGATCTATAAACTTAAGCGCTGCAGTGCACAAAGCTTTGCTGAAGACTGGAGACCCTGCCTGAATTACCATATCAATGAATGTAGGGGTATATGCTCAGGTGAGGTGGATAAAGCTTCCTATATGAATGCAATCAATCAAGTGATAGATTTCCTAAATGGTAACACAAAAGAGCTGCTAAAATATTTAGAAGGGCGCATGCAAGAGGAGGCTAATAATATGAATTTTGAACAGGCAGCTGAGTACCGTGACCTGATTGCTTCAGTAAAAGCTATCCCTGATCAAGAGCGCTTAGATATGTTTATATCCAAAGTAAAGAGAAATAAGGTGAGAGTTGTAAGAAGAAGAGCTGAGGAAATTAAGCAAAGGGAGCTTGAAAAGAATCAGAGCTTACAGGCAGCCTGGGAATGGGTAGGCCTTAATAATGTTAATAGAATAGAGGCATATGATGTATCCCATATAGCAGGGACGGATTCCGTTGGTGCCATGGTTGTTTATGAGAAGTATAAGGCAATACGTAAGGATTATAGGAGGTTTAGAATTAAAGACTCTAAAGGGGACAGTGATATCGATAGTCTGAAAGAAATTGTTGAGCGCAGAATGAAAAGGGCAATCGAAGGCAGTCCTGGATTCAATGTGTTGCCTGATTTATTGCTGATAGATGGGGGAGAGAATCAGGTAAATGCGATAAAACAGCTATTGGCTGAACTGCAGATAGATATAGCTGTTGCAGGCATGGTCAAGGATGACAAACATAGGACAAGGGGGATTATAGTAAAGGGCAGAGAATTTTCATTGAGTGAAAACCGTATACTCTTACAATATATTGCAATGGTACAGAATGAAGTTCATCGATTCGCAATAGATTATCATCGGGGTCTACGTTCAAAGAAATTAAAGGCTTCAGTTCTTGATGAAATCCCTGGAATAGGTGAAAAGCGTAAGATTGCACTCCTTTCAGTACTTGGGAGCATAGATGCTATAGCCAATGCTGACATAGAAGTTCTACAGAATATACCCGGGATGAACCGTACGATTGCAGAAAGGGTAAAGGAGTATTTGAAAAATAAAAAAAATTAATTTGATAATTGGGAATACTTTTCAACTCTATCTCTGAGGTATTGTACTGCGGGGCCTGTAAATAAAGCTGCAAATATAGTGCCCCAACCGAATACTCCTCCAAGGAGTGTGCCTGTGATCACCAAAACAATGTCATATACAACCTTGCACCATCTGTATTGGAATTTTGCTTTTACAGAAACCATAACAGGGGTCATATCGGATGCCGATATACCAGTATTCATGGCTAGATATAAAGCTATTCCAAAGGATAGGGAGAAAAAGGCGATCAAGTAAAAAATTAATCTTATAGCTATAGCGGATTCAGCTGTCACAATTGGAGAAAATATCGTCATGAATAGATCTATTGAAGGTCCCACTATAAATAGGGAGGCAAATGTGGCAATTCCTATGAAGCTTTTATCGATAATAAAAGCAAGTACAATTATTACAAAATGAAAACCTAAGCTTGCAATTCCCACCTTTACTTTAAAAGTGAATGACAGCCCGTCGGTAAATAAAGTGACTGGGTCAGATCCGAAGCCGCTTAGAAGATATAAAGCAATTGCTAAACCGCAAAACAAGAACCCTATAATGGTTAGAATAATTTTCTTTATTTTAGTCATACTACCTCTACATTTCTAGAATTTGGTTTTGGCAATATTCTATCATATAAATTATAAAAAGGTGTAAACAATTGAATATTTCGATTGTTAAAAACAAAATATAGTGGTATAGTATGTAGAGGATAGCAATCCTTTTTTAACCAAATTTATGGTTTGATTATGATTTTATAGGAGGATAATCTTATGTCAGAAAAAGAAAGAAAAGTGGCTGATGATCACGATGAGTCAGTTGAAGATATCGATGTGATAACTTTAGAATTTGATGATGGTGAAGAAATTGAATGCGAGATTATGGGAGTTTTCGACGTAGACGGTAAGGAATATATAGCACTTATACCTAATGATGATACAGATGATGTATACATTTACGGTTACAAAGAAGTTGGAGAAGATGAATTCGAACTAATAGATATTGAAGATGATGAGGAGTTTAAAAAAGCTGCTGAAGAGTTTGAAAAAATAACCACAGAAGATTAATTAAAGTACTGAGAGACCCGCTTTCAAGCGGGTCTAAATTATGTATGTAATATTAAGGACGGATAGCATTCTTTACAAACAGTATACAAATTGCAGCGGTTATAAGTGTATATAGAGTTTGACCCTTGGTGAATCCTGTTTTGATCATGGAGAATAAAGATATAATAGTTACAATGAAGAAAAATAGTGCGATTAGCAATCTTTTATTTTTTGTGGACATAATTAATGTTCCTCCTTGCTAGGCGTCTTTAATATAGCTATGATATCACAAAATTCCATTGAAGGAAATGCTTAATTGGTATATAATGTGCCGGGAGGTACGCGAATGAAAGAATATGATATTATAATCGTCGGGGCCGGAGCAAGTGGTGTCTTCATGTCCTATGAATTGACGAAATTAAAATCTAGTGCAAGAGTTTTAATGATAGATAAAGGAGCGGATCTAAGCCGTCGCGTTTGTCCTATAAAATCAGGTAAGACAAAAAACTGTATAACCTGCGAACCCTGCCATATAATGAATGGCTACGGTGGAGCCGGTACTTTATCCGATGGAAAATATAACATTACAAATCAATTTGGGGGCGAACTACATCAGTATGTAGGAAATGATAGGGCCTTGGAGTTGATGGGCTATGTTGATCGAGTTCTCTGTGAAATGGGAGGAGCTGATGCCAAGCTCTATTCAACTGCTAACTCAGATCTAAAAAGAGTAGCCCTACAACATAATCTACATCTATTGGACGCTAAGGTAAGGCATCTTGGAACTGATAGGAATGTAAAAATACTTCAAAGGATGTATGATTACACTAAGGACAATATCGATATTATTTTCCATACCAGCGTAACTGATGTGGAGAAAAATGATAATGATGAGTTTGTCATAACCACTAATAAAGGTGATTCATATAAATGCAAAGATTTAGTTTTAGCTACCGGCAGGTCAGGCTCAAGCTGGATCTCAAGAGTCTGTGATAAAATGGGCATTAAGCTGATGAGAAACCGTGTAGACATAGGTGTCAGAGTGGAACTTCCAGCTGTAATATTCAAGCATATAACAGACGATGTCTACGAGAGCAAGCTGGTATACAAGACGGATAAATACAATGATATGGTTAGGACCTTCTGTATGAATCCTTACGGAGAAGTTGTAGCCGAGAATACAAACGGTATCGTTACAGTAAACGGACACAGTTATTCAAATCCAGAATTGCAGACAGAAAACACAAATTTTGCACTTTTGGTTTCAAATAAATTTACAGAACCTTTTAAAAACAGTAATGAATATGGTGAATCCATAGCAAGGTTGTCTAACATGCTAGGTGGAGGGGTTTTACTGCAGAGGTTTGGCGATCTTGTGAAGGGTAGGAGAAGCAGCGAAAGAAGAATGCTAAAATGCTTCACAAGACCTACCCTAAGTGCAACACCTGGAGATCTTTCGTTGGTAATACCAAAGAGGCAGCTGGATAATATTATTGAGATGATATATGCCTTAGATAAGATTGCCCCGGGTACCGCAAATGAAGATACTTTATTATACGGCGTAGAAGTAAAATTCTATAACTCAAGAGTTGAGGTTGATGAAAACCTTGAAACTAAAATTAAGGGCCTATATGCACTTGGTGATGGTTCAGGTGTAACCCGTTCCCTGTCACAGGCTTCAGCAAGCGGTATTCTTGCTGCTAGGATACTGGCAGAGAAATATAATTAAATAAGATTTTCAAGATCAACTAAGAGGTCGGTTTCCCGGCCTCTTGTTTATTATAGGGTAAGCAATACTGCAAAAATAGGGATAGTTATGATTGAAAATATTGTTGTAAGCATAACACCCTTTGTAGAGAAGGCCACATCACCATTATATTGCTGTGAGAATATGGTAGTACACGCAGCAACAGGCATTGCAAATTCTATAATTATCACCTTAGCCAATAAAGAAACATCTTTCAATCCAAAGCGCAACAAAAGGAAAACAGCTGCTGGGATAATAAGTAGTTTCATAAACGAAAGCAGGTATAAGTTTTTATCTCCCAAAAGCTCCTTAATGCTAATATGACCAAGCTGGACACCAATTACTATCATAGAAAGGGGTGTTGTTGCCGCTCCAATAATACTGATAGAATCACCGATAAATCCAGGTAACTCTAAATTAAGCAGGAATAGAGCAAAACCAATAATAATTCCAAACATTCCGGGTGTAAGCATGCCCTTTAAGTTTATTTTTGCTTTTACCCCGGCAGAAAGTTGAATTAAAATAATTCCTATGGTAAATAAGAATATGTTATTTACCATTTCAACTATAGATGCATAGAATACGGCATTTTTACCGTAAAGGGCATTGATAACAGGGATGCCTATAAATCCTGTGTTTCCGAATATCAGCATAAATGTAAACAAATATGATTTTTCAATTTTGAATTTTACAAATTTAACAGTTAAATAACTTAAAGCAAAAGCTATAGCAAAGGCAACAAACATAATAATGAATATGTAACCACTATCTAGGAGGGTTTGCCTAGAGTAAGGAATCTGCATGGCACTAATTACAAGACAAGGCCAGGTAAGATTTACGACAATGGAAGAAATACCTTTTGAATGCTCCTCATTTATCATGCCTTTCTTGGATAATACGATTCCTGGAATAATCATTATAAATATCATTGCAAGGGAATTTATAATTTCCGGTATACCCATTATAGCACCTCAAATTTGTTAATAATCCATATGATACAATGATAACAGAATATCAGCGATTTTGAAGAACAAAATATTTAGCTAAAACAAATTCCCCTTCTGAATATGAACCAAAAGGGGAATTTAGTTAAAAGCTAATGGTGCAGGCAAGAGGATTTGAACCTCCATGCCCGAAGGCACACGGACCTGAACCGTGCGCGTCTGCCAATTCCGCCATGCCTGCGTGATGGAATTTATTGTAGCATATCTTATGTGATAAATCTATATTTTTTTATTTTAAATCTTCTTGATTTAGTGAGGTAGTATATGGTAAAATCATGTTAATTAAATATCAAACTGAGCGATGTTTACGGGAGAGCACATATAGTGCACCGAAGGTGTAAGCAAGTGGATTGCCAAACACTTGTGATGATCTCAGGTAAAAGGACCGTAAGCGGACAGAACTCTGGAAAGCATGGATATGCACCGAAGGAGCAATGCGATATTTCGTAGAAACTCTCAGGTTATTAAACAGAGCAGGAGGCGAGATGTCTTCTGCATTTTCTTATACTTTAAATTTGAATTTTGATAATTGGGGTATAATATATGGAAATAAAGGAGGGGGTGGCACTATCTATTGATAATTATTACCAACAACGTTAAAGTGATGAAGGAGACAAGCAATTCATTAGAAAAAGAGTATATCGATGGTAGCCATAAAGATGTTTTAATAGCTGTTAGAGATCGTAT
>JAAYSU010000139.1 GCA_012523915.1 Clostridiales bacterium | reverse complement strand
CTGACTAATCCAATTGATAATAACATGCTTGTAACAGATCCCCAAAGCTTCGCCAGAGGAATATATTTGGGGATACTTTCCTATTATGGCTTGCTTTAAATATAAGAAAGGAAGGAAAAAATGAACAAAACTTATAAGCCTGTCCATTGTCCTTATTGCGGAAATATGATTGACAATAAACAAAAAGGATTGATGGATTATAAACCTTATGTGACCAATATTGAAGATGCAACAAAAAAGAATAAGTATTTTCGAACCACATTATGGACCGGTCAGCATTTACAGATCACTTTGATGAGTATTAATGTGGGTGAAGACATTGGTCTTGAAATGCATCCCGATCTTGACCAATTTATACGTATAGAAGAAGGTGAAGGTATAGTACTGATGGGAGAAAAGGAAGATAAGTTACATTATCAAAAAAGAGTTTATGACGATTATGTAATAGTAATCCCTGCAGGCACTTGGCACAATCTAATAAACACAGGGAGGGCACCTATAAAGCTATATTCAATATATGCACCTCCAGAGCATCCAAGAGGAACAGTTCATAAAACAAAGGAAGAGGCAGAAGCTTATGAAAGAAATAAGAACTACTACTAGTTAACTTGAAATCCCGTCTGATAGCGATTTGCATAGACGGGATTTTGTTAATTCTCGGAGGCTATAAGCGCTGCACCTAAGGCCCCACAAATATCAGGCTCTTTAGGTACAATTATTTCAGATTCGAGTTTTTCTTCAATTGCTCGTACCACCCCGATATTCCTTGCAACACCGCCGGTCATCATATATTCCTTTTCAAGTTTCCCTCGTTTGCCTAGTGAAATAACCTTTGAAGCAATTGAATTGTTAATACCGTGAACTATGTCTTCTAATTTTTTATCTGAAGCTATCAATGAAACAACTTCTGATTGTGCAAACACAGAACACATACTAGAAATAGCAATATCTTCATTCCACTTTAATCCGTAAGTACTTATTTCTTCGAGATTCAACTGTAGTGACTGAGCCATCATTTCAATGAAGCGACCCGTACCAGCTGCACATTTATCGTTCATTACAAAATCAGTAACACTTCCATTTGCATCGAGCCTTATAACCTTACTGTCCTGGCCACCTATATCTATGATTGTTCTGACATTGGGATTTAGGAAATATGCTCCTTTGGCATGGCAGGTAATCTCTGTAACATCTTTTGACCGAAAATCTATTCTCGCCCTACCATAGCCGGTAGTCACAATATTGCTTATATCCTCGATTTCAAGGTCAGCTTTATATAAAGCCTCATCTAGTGCATTTTTAGCGCTTTCCGATACTTTAACTCCGGTAGGCACAACCGCAAAGGATACTATATTTTTTTTATCGTCTATGATTACAGCGTTTGTTGAGGTAGATCCATTATCTATACCGGCAAAATAAGTATGAGTTTTAGAAGTCATTTTCTTTCTCCTTTTTGGCTTAACTACCATGTTTTCATAAAAAGCACCAAGTCTCGTCCTTATTTGTTCCGTTGCTAACAAAGTATAATCAGTTTCTATTTTCAAAATAGGAACCTTCAAAGTTGATTTCAGTTTAGAATATTCAAAGCTATAGAAATCACAAAAATTTACCGTGTTATATATGATTCCACATAAATTAGGATCTTCAATTAAATCCCTTCTCTTTGATATGTCGCTCATCCTAATGCAAGGTATTTGAGACAACAATATTTCTGAATACCAATACATTAGTTCCTCGACATTATCTGATCTTGGTGGTTTTGTTACCGAGCGGATTACAGTACAAGTATTATTTTTTATAGGTAGTGGAGACTCTTTTTTAATAAGCTCTAACAATTCCGAATTAAGCCTTGCACCCATTACTGAAACATACTGGCCTGAAATATCTTCCGAGTTGCTATCAAAGGAATTATAGAATTTTTCTACATCAAATCGTTTATTCAATAGTGTAGAGAGATTATCTATAAGTTTTAACAGTTCTTTTTGAAACAAGAGTTTGCTACAGCAATTTTCATTAATATGAGGAAGATTTAAAATATAAACCTTTTGCCCTAAATCCTTTAAAACGTCGCCTGCCCTTTCAATAGAGTCGCAGCACGAAGTCAGTATTAAAGGTTCACTACAATCCCTTAACCTTTCTTCAATAAGTGAACGTGAATAACTACAAACATTGCTATGTATATACTGATCACTTAATTCATAATTTTCAGCAGTGGGATTCAATAGCTCAGCATCTATATCAAATCCTGCTAATATTTCTATAGGTGTATATTTACACGCATATTTCATTTCTTATCCTCCAAAATCTCTAGAAATGCCTGTAGGCGTGTCTGCATTTGACCATCATT
>JAAYSU010000138.1 GCA_012523915.1 Clostridiales bacterium | reverse complement strand
CTCAATCCTAAGTATCCTAGAGAGACAGTCCACATCATTGCTTGTATTCCGCCTCTATTTAACAATTTATCTACATCCGCAATACCTGTATCAATAACAAATCCATAGTTCATAAATGACATCATTTCATAGATGTTATAGCCATTTATTATCATAGCGATAAACATTCCTACTAGTGATGCAATAACCATTACTGCAAGGGCGCTTACTTGTCTATAGGCCAGTACAACCACCACTACTAAAGGAATAAGCGTAATTATAGAAATGAGAGGTGAAAAGTCAAATTGGGTAGCTAGCCCTGTCAAAATACTATCTACTGCCGAAGAATCAACTGTTTCGGCAGTATATCTCATGCCTAGAATAAAGTAAATCACTAATGCTATAACAAAAGCAGGAATAGTTGTATATAACATGCTTTTAATGTGTTTAAATAAATTAGCTTCGCAAACACCTGCAGCCAGATTCGTGGAGTCTGAAAGTGGAGAAAGCTTATCTCCAATAATAGCTCCTGAAATTATGGCTCCTGCTGCCATTGACCCAGGAATCCCTAAACCCATACTAATACCCATAAAGGCCACTCCAAAAGTAGCCCCAGTGGTATAACTGCTTCCTGTTGACATAGAAGCAATTCCACAAATTAACGCCGCAGTAAAAAGGAACATGGATGGGGAAATAAGTTGTAATCCATAATACATAAGAACTGGTATGGTGCCGGATGCAATCCAAGTTGGAATTAACATACCGATTAACATAAGGATTAACATGGGGATTGTTGCAATTTTGCATCCATGAATTATTCCTTCTTCAATGCGTTTCCACTTCATTCCACCCAGCATCAGTACTATAGTAGCAAAACTGATAGCAAATATCAGCGTTAGATGGATATCAGGACCGCCTACCTGGATGACTTGAACAACTAGCAGAACAAATAGAAAAATAACAGCTAAAAATGCAATTCCAAAAGATGGCCTGGTCAATTCCTTTTGCTTGTCTACCATGATATGTAACCTCCTTTTTCTTTTTATAATATCAGTTACATTTTTTAGATATCATGGATATTTATTTTAAAATATAAATATTTATAAATAATTTAAACATAAATAAAACTTTTTTAAACATAAATAAAACAGCAAGGACGGTTCTAAACGAACCGTCCCGGATTTTTTACTTGTTTAAGCCCCTTTATTTGATTCTACAAATCTCTTTATCTTTTTAGCCGTAGTTTTTTCGAATTCCCTCTTTCTTATATCTATCTTTCTGATCTTTTTGAAATATGGCAGTTGGGCATTCAGTTTATCTACTTCCTCCCACACCAGATCCAAAGCCTGCTGATCAGAATAGTCTTCTCCCAATGCTTGTTTTATCTCTTCTTCTTCTAGTCTTACCGTTGCATTTATAAGGGTTTCTCCGCTCTCTTCGTTATCCTTACCCCATACAAACGATTCACCGACATAAGGGATTTTACCTAAATAATATTCAATCTCTTCAGGATAGACGTTCTTGCCGTTCTTTGTAATAATAACGCTCTTCTTTCTACCTGTGATATAGACGAAGTTTTCTTTATCTATATATCCCAGGTCTCCAGTATGGAACCAGCCATCTATTAATACTTCGCGAGTGGCCTCTTCATTTTTATAATATCCCAGCATTACGTTAGGACCCCTCGTACAGATCTCGCCTATGCCCGTTTCTTCATCTGGATTATCTATTTTTATCTCAATACCTGGAGGGGGATATCCTGCCGAGGCGCTCTTCATACCTACATCAGGATTCAATGCACATATGGGTGCGCATTCGGTAAGTCCATATCCCTGAAGGCAACTTATTCCGAAATCATTTATGCCATCTAAAATAGCAGGATCGATAGCAGCACCACCGCAAATCATAGTCTTCATCCTGCCTCCGAATACATCAGTTATTTTCTTAGGTACAATATTAATTCCTACCTTCTTAGTAATTCGGTTTATTTTTAATAAGGTTTTTAACTTTTTCTCCATCCCGCTCTTCTTGGCCTGAGCCCAGATCTTTTTATAAATACTCTCCATTATTAGCGGAACACAGAGGAACATAGTAGGTTTAATTTCAGAAATGTTTTTAACAATATATTTCAGTCCTTCGCAGAAGGCTAATGAGGCCCCCCTATATAGGGGCATTAAAAATCCGCATGTACACTCATAAGTGTGATGAATAGGCAAAACTGAGAAGAAAATATCCTCAGGCACTACATTGACTATCGTAGGCGAAGTCATCAATACCTCTACAATATTGCCATGGGAAAGCATGACCCCCTTAGACATGCCAGTTGTACCAGATGTAAATAAAAGAACACCCATTTTGTCACGTTCTATCACAGCATCGACAAACTCTCTATTTCCTTCCTCTAGAAGCTTTTTCCCTTTTGCAATGAGTGTTAAAATAGATAGTTCATCATCCCTATCTTCATCTATCTCCATATTTACTACAGTTGTTAACTGAGTTTCTCCACTATTTTTTATCTCTATAAATGTATCCTTAAATTTCTCATCACAGAAAACACATGCAATTTCACCATCTAAAACTAACTGCTTCAGCTCTGGTTCAGTTAGCTCCTTATCCAGTGGAACAACAACTCCCGTGCCACATGCTACTGCCAAATATGATATGGCCCAATGGTAGGAGTTCTCTCCAATAACTCCTATATGCTTATCCTTGAAGCCCATGGAAACAAGGGCTGTTCCAAGTGAATCAACATCTTTCTTAGCCTCTTTATAGCTTATAGCTCTATAGGGTCCACCTAACGTGTCTTTTACATGAAATGCAGGTCTATCTCCATACAATTCAGTGCTTGTTTCCAGCATGTGCTTTAGATCAATAACCGGCCTTACGTCTTTATAGCGAATCAATGGATCTTTAATGTTTTTAATCCCTTCCACCCTTGCTACTGCGTATTCCCATTCCTTAGCCTTGATCTTTTCATACTCCTTATGATTCATATCCCTTTCTCCTTTTTATTTATGGCTTATCAAATGACGCTTTATTTTCTTTGTAGGTGTCTTTTCAAACTCTACATCTCTTATATCAAATCTTCTAACCCTTTTATAGAGCGGCATTATATTATTAACCTTCTCAATAGCATCTTTTATCAATGCTCTAACTTGGGATTCGGAAATGTTTCCGATCTTCTCTTCAATTAGCTCGTAATCGGGAAAGATTTCAGCACAGACAACTACCTCCCCTTTCCTTTCTTCATTTAACCCATATACTACGCATTCTAAAATAAAGTCACTCTTTCCTAGATGGTATTCTATCTCTTCCGGAAATATATTCTTTCCATTTTTAATAACAATTACATTCTTCTTTCTTCCGGTTATATAAAGAAAATTATCCTTATCTAAATATCCGTAATCTCCTGTATGCAGCCAACCATCCTTAAGAGCTTCAGCAGTTGCCTTTGGATCATCGTAGTAGCCCAACATGACCGAATCACTTTTACATACTATTTCTCCTATACCATCCTCATCAACACTATCTATTCTAATCTCTGTACCAGGCATAGGAAGTCCCACTGAATCCCACTTACTGTACCTATCCATATTAACTGCAACAATTGGAGAGCTTTCCGTTAAGCCATATCCTTGAATCATATTTAAACCCATAGCGTTAAAATCTTCAACAACTTTTGAATCTATAGCTGCAGCTCCCGAGATCAGAAGATTAATTTCTCCACCTAATACATCGTGGATATCTTTAAAGATAAGTCTGGGTAATTTTGTATTATATAATCTAAAGAACTTAGAAAAGGCTATAGCTCTTCTTAATTTCTTTGCTTTGCCCGTCTTCTCTGCTTGTTTCCAAATTCTATTGTACATCGACTCGAATAATAATGGAACTCCTAACATTACATTTACCCGGGCTTCAACCATATTTTTTACTATATGCTTCAAGCCCTCGCAAATTGCAACACAGCAGCCCTGGTATAATGCAGTTAGAATATGACAAGTCATTTCGTAAGTATGATGCATTGGTAGTACTGACAATCCCACTTGACCTTCTACATTTACCATCTTAGACATGTTCATCACATTGGAGACAATGTTCCTGTGGGAAAGCATAACACCCTTAGCTGTCCCTGTTGTGCCAGAAGTAAAAAGAAGGACGCTCATTACATCGCTTTCAATTTCTTTGTCAATATATTCCCTAACACCTGACTGCACAAGCTCCTTACCTTCTTGAACGAGAAGATTCAAAGAAAGGATATTTTCATCATGTCTCAAAGTATCCATATTAATTTTGTACTCAATAAAATCTAGATTTAAGGTTGCTTCATTAACAACATCTTCAGACTTGCCAGAATAGACTATTGCAGAAATACCTGACCTTTTTATAAGGTTCTTTATCTCTGAAGGATGCAATTCACGTTCTATTGGAACGATAACACCTACTCCACAACTAACTGCTAAATATGTAAGTAGCCATTCATAACGGTTTTCTCCGATTACTCCAATTTTTTTACCTTCCAAACCATGATGCAGTAAAGCGGTCCCTAAAGCGTTCATTTCTTCTTTCAATTGTTCATAGCTAATAGGTTTGTAATCGCCTCCTGGCTGATCTTTTATCAAGTAGGCATTTCTGCCAGAGAATAGTTCTGTACTGCTATATATTAAATCCTTAATATCTTTAACATATCTAGTCTCATAACGTTTATTTTTGTATCGTTTTTTGTTCATTACCACTATACCTTTTCATTATAATTTGTTTATTTTTACAAGCTTTCAGACAGTTAATTATATCATCTTGACATTAAATGAGCAATAATATTTAATGTTAGTAGTGTAGACTAGATTAGTTTTGATTATTTGGAGAGTGATAAATTGAATAGAAAAACACTGATAGGAAATGCTTTTCTCCTGATAACAGCAATCATTTGGGGTTCAGCATTTGTCGCCCAACGCGTTGGTATGGATTATGTAGGTCCACTAACATTTGTAGCAGTACGATTCTGGCTCGCAGTTTTAACACTATTACCAATCGTATACCTTACAAGTATAGGCGGAAAAAATGCAGAACCAACTTCAGAAGAAGACATTGAAGAATATAATAGGGCTAAAAAGACTCTAAGAATTGCGGGATTTGCTTGCGGAACCATCCTTTTTATTGCTTCGACACTACAACAGTTTGGGCTAGTATTTACAACGGCAGGAAAAGCAGGTTTCCTAACTGCTTTATACATTATTCTAGTTCCTATCTTTGGCTTATTTTTAAAGCAGAAAATCGGTATCAAATGTTGGATTGGCGTCGCTTTGGGTACAGTGGGCATCTATTTTCTAAGCTTAACCGAAGCGTTAACTATACAGCCTGGCGATCTTATTGTGCTTATAGGGGCTGCATTCTGGGCAATCCACGTGCTAGTTATTGACCACTTCAATCCATATGTAAATGCAGCTAAACTATCCATGATGCAGTTCGCAGTATGTGCATCATATGGTACCATTGCCATGCTTATCTTTGAAAGACCAAGCTTGGAAAGTATTTTAAGTGCAGCAATACCAATACTATATGCAGGTGTTTTATCTGCAGGTATAGGCTTTACATTTCAGATACTAGGACAGAAGAATACTTCGCCTACTGTAGCATCCCTGTTACTTAGCATGGAGGCTGTATTTGCAGTCATATTCGGTATCATAATACTCAGTGAGACCATGTCTTCAAGGGAGCTATTGGGTTGTATTTTAATGTTTATTGCAATAATAATATCTCAACTGCCAAGTAAATCAGTTACAGGATCTGATCAAATACAATGAGGTGATTGTATGAAAATATATAATAAACTAACCGAACTAGTAGGGAACACTCCCTTGTTGAGGTTAACAGAATATAGTAAAAAGGTAGGTGCTGAAAATGCAAACTTGATTGCTAAACTAGAATATTTCAATCCTATGGGCAGTGTAAAGGATAGGGTTGCCGTTGCAATGATTGAAGATGCAGAAAAGAGTGGCTTATTAAAAAAAGGCAGCACAATAATAGAGCCTACCAGCGGCAACACTGGTATCGGCTTGGCATTCGTAGCATCGGCTAAATGCTACCGAATAATTCTTACTATGCCCGATAACATGAGTCTGGAAAGACGAAATATGTTAATGGCCCTAGGAGCCGAGCTGGTATTAACACCCTCTGCCAAGGGCATGAAAGGAGCTATCGCAGAAGCTGAAAGGCTATCTCGAGAGATTCCTAACTCATTTATCCCCAGCCAATTTACAAACAAGTCTAACCCTAAGGTACACAGAGAAACCACTGCTGAAGAAATATGGCACGATACAGACGGTCAGGTAGATATATTTGTTGCAGGTGTTGGAACAGGTGGTACTATTACAGGTGTAGGAGAAGCTTTAAAAAGCAAAAGTCGTTACGTAAAAATAGTGGCTGTTGAACCCTACGATTCACCCGTATTATCCGGAGGACAACCCGGTCCTCATAAGCTCCAAGGAATTGGCGCAGGATTTGTCCCTGCTGTTCTAAACATTGGAATTATTGATGAAACAATAAAAATTACTGCTGAAGAAGCATTTGAAACCGCAAGGCTTCTTTCGAAAACCGAAGGTCTTTTGGTCGGTATTTCTTCCGGTGCTGCTGTATTTGCAGCCACGGTGCTGGCAAAACGAGAAGAGAATATTGGGAAGAACATAGTCGTTCTTTTGCCCGATTCAGGTGAAAGGAATTTGTCAGCAGATCTATTCAAATAAATAAGGAGATGTAAATGGAAAGACAGAAACGTGAGTATAACCTCTTTACTTCAATCGCAATGATTGTTGGAATTGTAATAGGTTCAGGTATTTTCTTTAAATCCGATGACATGCTCAACTATACAGGAGGTAATGTGGGTCTTGCAGTAATTATCTTCTGTATTGCATCCTTTACTATCGTATTCGGAAGCTTATGCTTTAGTAAACTCGCAGCGAAAACCGATAAACCGGGGGGTCCTATCACATATTACAATGAGTTTATAGGAAAACGCTGGGCTATTATGTTTGGCTGGTT
>JAAYSU010000137.1 GCA_012523915.1 Clostridiales bacterium | reverse complement strand
TTGAAGACTATATTTTATCCAAGGGTCTTAAGGTTTTCCCAATATCAGCTCCAATACATCAAGGAGTATCTGATCTTATTGATGCAACCTACACAACCTTAGTATCTTTGCCTGTTGAAGTAGAAGAATACGACTATCTAGACCTTAGTGAAATTGAAGATAGAGATTATAAAAAAATTGAATTCACAAAAGATAAGGATGCATTTGTACTAGCAGGCAAACAGCTAGATAAAATCTTTAGATCTACAAATTTCAACGATATGGGATCCCTTCGATATCTTTATAAATATATAGAGGATAGCGGCGTAATTGATAGACTTAAAGACATGGGTTTAAAGGATGGTGACACCATCCGTATTAATGACTACGAATTTGAATATAAAGAATAATCTTTATAAGTCTACTTTATAGGAAACCACTTTACCTATATAGTTGATTTCATTTATGTCATCAAGAAAGAATGTCTCGTGGGATTTATCTTCAGGAATCAAAAGGATTTTATTCTTAATATAATATAACCAGCGTAATGTAGGCACTCTACGATTATCGGGATAGAAGGCAATAATATCCCGATCTTTTAGTAGGTCTACTTTTGTGGGTATAATATATACTAAGGCATGCATTGGAATATAAGGTGACATAGAAGTGTCTGCTAAAAATAGGTTGATAAGCTCTCCTTGAGTATCTGATTCTGTTACATCTCCACACGAAAGGGCTATTTTTTTAACTAAATCGTGAGCCTTTTTTGGATCATCCATGCTAATATACTCAGAAGAAAGTTCTAATGCTGCCAATACATCTAATTTTTTTATGTATTCATCCATTTCCTCTGTATATGTTTTGCCTGTAGCCTTGCAGAGTGACTCAAGCATAGCTTTGTTCAAAGAGGATGATGCTAACATGTATTCTTTAACTATCTTGGGCGCTTTCTCCATATATCCTTGGAAAACCAGATAGGCTTGTTTATTAGAACCGCACACTTTCGCTAGTGCGAGTGATACTTCTTCTGAGGGGGGAGGTAGTTTGCCATTCTTAAGTTGTGAAATATATGAGGGGGTAATTTTTAGATTAAGGTCTTCACAGCGTTTAGAAATCTGTCTTAATGAAAGTTGACTTTCTTCGATAATATCCTCTAACATTTTAGCATAATTCATAGTAATCCTCCTCATAAATAATAAAATTAAAAGTTATCTGTTTGTTAAGTAATGACTAATCTTAATATAACATTTACCATAATATAGTGTCAACGATATCAGCGGTAAAATTGTTAGACAATTACAAATGGAATTCGACAATAATCTACATATAGATTTATTGTTAATGATGGAAGATTTTGATACTATATATGTAATATAACTAATTTCTTATGAAAGGATATAGATATTTTGAGTTCAATTAATATTACTGTTCCAAGTCGTGATAAATGCTTAGAGCTACTTAAAACCTATAAAACTCCAACTCATGTAATTAATCATTGTAAAGCAGTGAGTGAAATTGCTTTACAAATTGCTAAAGCATTAAATGATAAAGGCTGTGAACTTAACCTGGGATTAATTGAAGCAGCAGCACTGCTTCATGATATCGCCAGGGTTGAAGATAATCATGGATTGAAAGGTGCTATGATAGCTGAAAAACATGGCTACAATGAAGTTGCGGAATTAATTAAATTACATATGTATTATATAACTGATCCTTATAAAGAAAGATTAAATGAGCAAGACGTTTTATGCCTTGCGGATCGTATGGTAAAAGAAGATGAATATGTGGGTCTTGAAGTACGAATGCAATATGTTTTGGACAAATTTAAAGGAAATAAAGAGGCAACAGAAAGAATAATGCAAAGGCTTGAAGAAAACAGGATTTTAAAAAGTAGAATTGAAAAAATAATTGATATGAAAATGGATCAATTAATGAGTCTTTAGGTTATGAATAAGCCCCTTTTGTCATATGTTATACCATAGCTAAGCAGGAGGGGTTTATTATGTATCGAAGAAAAAGAGTCCCTAAAAGATTTAAAAAATCTTTTGGACAGACACTTATAAAACAAGTAATTGCATGTATTATCATAGTGCTATTGGTAATAATCGCAAAAAAGATGGATATTGCAATAGTTAATGCAGCTGTTGAAACATTCCAAACACAAATAACTAAAAATTATACTGCCACTGATATTATAAACTCGGGGAAGTCTGCTCTTAGCCAGGTTAGAGACGGTACATCTACCGTAGTTGCTAGCTTTTTAGATGGAGGAAAAGTGATGGATTTTTCTGTACCAACTGATGAACCTGCAGTACTCAGTGCATCAGCAGGTACGGATAATAAAACACTTCAGTTTATGGCAGATAAGGAACTACAGGTGTATGCAGCTGCAGGAGGAACAATATCCGAGATTGGTAATATCAGCGATGAAGTAAAATACATTAAAGTAACCCATGGAAATAATATAGTAACGCTTTATGGAGGAATAAAAGAAGTATATGTTGAGACATTAGAAAGGGTCAAAAGAGGACAAATAATTGGCTCTGTATCGGAAGGCGGAAGTCTGTATTTTGAAATCTGGTCTGACGGCAAAATGATCGATCCAACTGAATACATGGATTTATAGATAAATTATGTGGAAATTTAGAATTGCCGACATAACAATAGAAATACATATATCCTTTTTTATTCTTGTTGTTATTTTTTTCTTTTTAGGTAACGCTTTCTTGGCCTTTTGCTCCATTATTTTTTCATTCCTTCATGAAATAGTTCATGGTATAGTTGCTAAGAGGTTGGGTTACAGACCCAAAACTATTAGTGCAGGACTATTTGGAGGAGTATTACATTTAGAAGAAGGTTATTTGCCTCCACTTGATGCACTAATTATTAACCTTTCGGGACCAATGTTTAACCTGACCACTGCAATGATTTTCTATTTAGGCTATCTCATATTTCCAGCATTATGGATTAGAAGTATTTTAACTGCAAACCTAATTCTTGGATTATTTAACCTTATGCCTTTTTATCCTTTAGATGGGGGGAAAATTATCGGTGTCTATTTATCATATTTTTTTGGATATGGAAAAGCATATATAATATCAAAAATATTTTCTTTCATTTTTACGCTTTTGCTATTTCTTTTAGGGTTATACTTGGTACAATATAGTGTAATTAATTTATTAATATCCGTGCTAGCAGTTAATCTATATATAGTCGGAAGGGCAGATTCGCGATATTCATTTTATAGATTGATGAGCATATATGCAGCAATAGAAAAGGAGAATTGGAAATGGTATTGACCGAAATCTTAAATAAGCAGCTACCAATGGTAGAAAAACCAGGAAGATATATCGGAGGAGAGCTTAATTCCATAAAAAAGGACAAGCAGAAAGTAAATATTAATTTTGGATTTGCATTTCCTGATACCTATGAAATTGGGATGTCATATCTAGGACTACAGATAATATATAAGGTGTTAAATGATATCGACGATGTATTTTGCGAAAGAATTTTTGCACCAGCAGTAGACATGGAAGAATTGATGAGAAAAGAGAATATTCCTCTTTTCACATTGGAAACAAAAACACCTGCAAATGAATTAGACATGCTTGGTTTTACACTGCAATACGAACTATCATATACTAACATAATTAACATGTTAGATTTAGCAGGTATGCCTTTAAGGAGCAAGGAAAGAGATGATGATTTTCCTTTTATTGTAGGAGGAGGACCCTGTGCTTTCAATCCTGAACCTATGGCCGAAATATTTGATTTCTTTATTATAGGTGATGGTGAAGATTCCTTGCCGCAAATTTGCGATATCTACAGAGAGCTAAAAAAGAAAGGGAGAGTTAACCGTAATGATTTTCTGTTATCCATAACAAACATAGAAGGTATTTATGTTCCTGAATTCTATAGTCCTGTATATAGACAGGACGGTACCATTGAATCAGTTGATAAGTTAAAGGAAAATGTGCCGGATAAGGTTAAAAAGCAAATAGTTACAGATCTATCTAGCGCTTCATTTCCGACCGAACCTATTGTGCCATTGATTGAAGTAGTCCATGATCGTTCTGTTATGGAGATATTCAGAGGGTGCACAAGAGGATGCAGATTTTGTCAAGCTGGCATGATATATCGTCCTGTTCGTGAGCGTAGCAAGGATTGCGCTATAGATTTAATCAAGGAGCAACTCGCTTCAACTGGCTATGATGAGCTTTCACTATTATCCTTATCAACCAGCGATTATTCTGAGTTCAAACCCTTGGTAATGGAGTTAATGGAATTAGGTAAGGAAAAAAATGTAGCTGTATCTTTACCTTCTCTAAGGCTTGATTCCTTCTCTTTCGAAGTATTGGACGAGATTCAGAAGTATAAAAAGACAGGTCTTACATTTGCGCCCGAAGCGGGTACTCAGCGCTTAAGGGACGTTATTAATAAATCTATTACAGATAAGGATATTTATGATGCAATGGGACATGCCATATCACTTGGTTGGACAAATATTAAACTCTATTTCATGATCGGACTTCCAACGGAAACTTATGAAGATTTAGATGGTATAGTGGAAATTGCAAAAAATATCATGGATATTTATTATGATCATAACAAGGGAAGAAAAAATAGAAGGTTTAACATCACTATTAGCGTTTCAAATTTTGTACCCAAGCCCCACACACCATTTCAATGGAGTCGGCAGGATACGGCAGATGAATTTAACGAAAAACACAGCTATTTAAAAGAAAAAATAAAGAAGCTAAAAGGTGTTAGTCTCAATTATCATAACACGGAACCCAGTCTGATAGAGGCATATTTAGCAAGAGGAGATAGGCGTTTAGGTGATGTTATTATCAAAGCCTGGGAGAAGGGCTGTAAATTTGATTCCTGGAGAGAACATTTTAACTTTAACAACTGGATGAAAGCATTTGAAGATTTATGTATAGATCCGACTTTCTATTCCAGTGGAGAAATTACTAAAAGTGAGGTGCTCCCATGGGATATAATTGATACCGGGGTGACAAAAAAATATCTTTTAAGGGAATGTGAAAAGGCTTTGGAAGGAAAGCAAACCCATGACTGCAGAATCAGCTGTACTGCTTGTGGAGTCAATAGATATGTAAAATGTGAAAGGGAGGGCACAAATGGGTAAATATCTTTTGAAATTTAAAAAACTTGGTTTAATCAGATATACTTCACACCTAGATTTAGTCCGTCTCTTTCATAGAGCTTTTAAACGACAGGGAATATCATTAACCTATTCGAAGGGGTTTAATCCCCATCCCAAGATGTCCTTCGGACAGCCTCTTTCACTTGGATTTGAAAGCGTAGGAGAATACTTGGAATTTGAAACAAGCGAAAGCTATGAGGCTAAAGACATTAAAGACATGCTAAATATCGCAATGCCTGATGGAATAGAAATAACGGATTGTTGGAAGATAGATACAAATCAAAAGTCTATATCTTCAAGTGTAGAGTGGGCTTCATATGAAATACAATGGGATTGTGAGTTTGATTCATCATTAATTGAAGAGTTTTTAAATCAAGATAAGATTATAGCTTTAAAACGTCAAAAAAAGAAATCAACTATGAAGGAGATAGATATTAAACCTTTGATTTATAAATTTAATAAATTAGATGGTAATAAGGGATTATATGCAATGGTCCGAACTGGGAGTTCTTCAAATTTAAATCCCCAACTATTACTTGAAGCATTTTATCAATTTCTAAATAGAGAATACAGTAAAGATAATTGTATTATAGTACGTTTAGATCTATATAATTCGAGACTTGAACCATTAAGCTCACAGCTCTTGACATAATATTGCAAAATTGGTATAATATTCACAGTTATTGTCGAAAAAAGGAGATGATATCTGTGAAATTTACCATTAAGGCAAGATTACCATCAAAGGCAATTATAGGTTTAATTATACTTGTAATTGCCTTAGCTTTATTTTTGGTCAAAAATCAAGAAAAGGATGATTGGATTGATATCTCTAATGATGATCCAATCACTGATGAGCAACTAGAAGATAGTGATTCGGAAGATACTGCAGTTATTGAAGAAACCATAGTAGTTGAGCTTGCGGGACAAGTTAATAATCCGTCAGTATATATTCTAACTAAAGGTAGCCGAGTTTACCAAGCTATTGAATTAGCTGGAGGTTTAACGGAGGAAGCAGATACTAGAAATACAAATCTTGCGGCATATTTACAGGATGAAATGAAAATATATATTCCTTCTAAAGAAGAAGTAGAAGCCATGGAAGAACAGACAGGAACTAAAGCAGGTAGCGATTATGTAGGTGGTAGCGCCACAAAAAATACTTCAGTTCAAAGCAATATTGTTAATATTAACACTGCAAACAGTACCCAATTACAGCAATTGAGAGGAGTTGGACCTGCAACTGCTGATAAAATAATAGAATATCGCAAAGAATATGGGCAGTTTAAAAGTATAGAGGATATTATGAATGTAAGTGGAATAGGGGAAAAAACTTTTGAAAACCTTAAGAATTTTATAACTGTAGAATAAAACCATTTTCTTTTGCCAACACTATCTTATGAGGTGAGGCTAATGTTTAGTCGAAGAAGGGTATTTTGGAAAAGAAGATGGTTTTTAATAGTAGTTATTGGATTGTTATGTGTCGGTTATTTGGTCAATCAATCAACTGACTTCTTAAAACCCAATGAAGATACTGATAAAGAAGCCGAAGTAAATAAAGTGGTAGGTGAAACACCATCAAATGAAGAATCTGTACAAACAGTAACTGAAGAAGAGGAGTCAAATATAGAGAAAAGCGAACCCTATTATTTAATCAAAGAGGAAAACCAAGTGATTTCAATTTACTATATCGATGAAAGCGGAGAAAAAACATTTATCCGAAACACAGATATAAATTATAATCTGCTCAGTAATACTGATCAGTCTCTTTTTTCCAACGGAATTATTAAAAAATCGGTTGAGGAGTTAGAAGAACTCCTTCAGGATTTTGGGAGTTAATACTGTATGGAAAATAAAACAAATCGTATAAAGAAATCGCTTTACTTCATTTTCTCTATTATTTTTTCTATACTCCTAGCAAGCGCAATCATTATAAACAGTATTCCTGATCAGATAAAGATATTTGCGGATCAAACTAGAATCATAAGCTTGCCGTTAAAAGATGTTACTATTAGCGTATTACCCGAAACCAAAGTAATACCCGGAGGACATTCTATAGGTGTAAGGATGGATGTAAAGGGTGTTTTGGTTGTAGGTCTACAAGAAATCGATACAGTGTTTGGGGAGACTATAAATCCAGGAATGGATGCAGGACTTGAAATCGGAGATAGCATTTTAGAGATAAATAATATAGCTGTTGACAGTGCTGAAGAAGTTCAGAAAATTGTAAACAGTATACAAGGTGAAATCAGACTTAAGGTAAGTAGAAGAGGCAATATTATACATTTGACAATTACTCCTGTACAATCAGCAGATGATAATATGTATAAAATAGGAGTTTGGGTACGAAATAAAACTGCAGGCCTTGGTACTTTGACATTTTATAACCCTGATAATAAATCTTTCGGAGCATTAGGACATGCAATCACTGATCCTGATACTGGACATGTTTTAAAAGTAAGAGACGGAAAACTATTAAGTGCAAGCGTAGAATCTGTAAAACAAGGAACAGCAGGCATACCAGGAGAGATAAGAGGAATATTCTATGAAGCAGATGATCCTCTAGGAGATTTACTGAAGAATACCAGCTTTGGTATTTTGGGAACAACTTATAAAGACATTGAAAATCCAATCTATCCTGAACCTTTGTCAATTGGATATCAAAATGAAGTAGAATTGGGGCCTGCATATATACTGACTACACTCGACAAGAATATAGTCAAGAAATATAAGATCAATATTGATAAGATTGACATTCAAACAAAACCGAAGACTAAAAGCATGGTTATAAGTGTAACTGATGAAGAGTTAATCAAAAAAACTGGCGGAATTGTACAAGGAATGAGTGGTAGTCCTATTATACAAAATGACAAAATAGTTGGTGCAGTAACTCATGTTTTTGTGAATGACCCAACTAAGGGTTATGGAATATTTATTGAATGGATGCTGCAGCAAATTGATTAAATGTCGAATAATGGCATATTCTTAAAAATAATAGTAAAACAAATCCATTGCAAAATCTTCCATAATTTTATATTATATAGTAAGAATTATGAAAAACTGAAAAGAAATTGTGTAATCTCGTCTTTAAAGGGGGAATGTAAATGTGACTAAAGTTACAATTGGCATCGCGGACGACAATAAAGATTTTTGCAACATTCTAACTGACTTTTTTGAGACCCAGGATGATATCGAAGTAATATTTACAGCTCACGATGGTATGCAAACGGTAGATTTAGTGTTGAAAAACAAACCGGATATCTTATTATTGGACATGATAATGCCCTATTTAGATGGTTTAGGAGTATTAGAACGTCTAAATTCAATTGAGCTAGACCATATGCCAAGGGTAATCGTACTTTCGGCAGTAGGGCAGGAATCAATTACTCAGAAAGCAATTAATCTAGGTGCGGAATACTATGTGGTTAAGCCATTTGATTTGAATATATTGGCAAAACGTATAAAGCAACTATCCGGAAACTTAGAAGCCAGTACACAAGGAAGTCGTAACAATACAGCTAAAGCCGTCTTATGCAATGATGATAAGAAACAAAATGATCTTGAAGTAGATATCACAAATATTATACATGAAGTTGGTGTTCCAGCCCACATTAAGGGCTACCAGTATCTAAGAAATGCAATCACAATGGTTGTAGAAGATATGGATCTTTTAGGAGCAGTCACAAAAGAACTATATCCTGCTATCGCGAAATTAAATAATACCACCCCAAGCAGGGTAGAACGAGCTATTCGTCATGCAATTGAAGTAGCATGGAATAGGGGGAAAATTGAAACAATCAACAACCTATTTGGTTATACAGTTCACAATGATAAAGGGAAACCCACAAATAGCGAATTCATAGCAATTATAGCAGATAAATTAAGATTAGAGCGTAAAGTGTCTTAATTCTATATTTTATCCTTTACTTTTGTTAAATACTAATAAACTCTTCTTATTTCATAAATATTGGTAAGAGGAGTTTTATTATTTATATTAGAAAAATCTTCTTAAACAGCGAGATTAAACAAATTTCTCACTGTTCTTTATTTATAATACGAGTAAAATAATATGAGGTGGCACAATGAAACGCTATATTAACATTTTTATTATTCCATTTATAATCATTATCTTCATTGGTTTATTCCCGGGATATATAAACGAATCTCAAGCAGCTGTTGTGAAAACTTTGATGAGAGAAAGGACAAGCATAATACAAGAAGCATATTATGGAAACATGAGCCTAGAGGAAGCAGAAAAGAGGCTGTATAAAATAGAAACACATCCTCTCTTAGAATCAGATATTCTATCACTAAGAAGTATAGAAGATACTGAAATTGATAAAATTAAGGATATGCGATTTATTTCTTTAAAGAAAACAACTAATCTTTATAACTATTTGTCATTTCAAGGTGAGATAATGTGGTTAATGTTAGGTTTAGAAGGTGAGTATTCTCAGACTATAAGTTATAATATATCATTGAAATCCTTCGGCAAAATCTATAAACTATCAGATATAACACCTATATTTTGAATAAAGATTAGAATTGGTGAAAATTTAATAATATAGTTTATCTTTAGAAAAAGGATGGTATAATATTCTACATGAGTATATGTATTTAAGGAGGGCAAATTATTGAAACAAGTATACCTTGACTACTCTGCTACCACACCAGTTAAGAAAGAAGTCCTGGAAGAGATGTTGCCATATTTCTCTGAAAAATATGGAAATCCTTCTAGTTTATATGAAATAGGCTTTGAATCTAAAGATGCGACAGCTATTGCTAGAAGTAAAGTCGCACATATTATAGGAGCTTCAGACAGAGAAATCTTTTTTACATCGGGAGGAACTGAATCCGACAATTGGGCAGTAATAGGTACTGCTAAAGCATTGAAGGATAAGGGAAACCATATTATTACAAGCAAGATTGAGCACCATGCCTTACTCCATACATGTGAGTATTTAGAAAAAGAAGGCTATGAAGTAACATACCTTAGTGTAGACAGCAATGGAAGGATATCGATTGAAGAACTTGAAGCAGCAATAACGGATAAAACTATACTTATCAGTATTATGTTTGCAAATAATGAGATGGGGGCGATTCAGCCTATAAAAGAAATTTCTGAAATTGCAAAAAAATATAATATAATTTTTCATACAGACGCGGTTCAAGCCCTTGGAAATGTTCCAATCGATGTAAAAGAATTGGGAATTGATCTACTATCAATTTCATCACATAAAATATATGGTCCTAAAGGAATAGGAGCCTTATATATCAGAAAAGGACTTGTAATACCTAATCTAATTCATGGTGGGGGACAGGAACGTAAAAAAAGAGCAGGTACCGAAAATGTACCCGCTATTGTTGGTTTTGGCAAAGCTGCTGAATTAGCAGAAGCAAACCTAGATAATCATATTAAAGAGCTGCAGACATTACGCAACTACTTTATTACTGAAGTTACTAATAGAATTCCTGATGTATCACTTAATGGTGATTTAGAAAACCGCCTACCGGGAAATATAAACATGGTATTCAACTATATTGAAGGAGAAGCTCTGCTTTTAGCCATGGACCAAAAGGGGATTTATGCTTCTACAGGTTCGGCATGTTCATCAGCTAGCTTTTCTCCATCACATGTATTGCTAGCCATGGGTCTTCCTATAGAAAAGGTATATAGCTCTATACGTTTTACAATTGGTGATTTTACGACTAGAGAAGAACTTGACTATGTTTTGAATGAGTTAGAAGTAATGGTTAAGAGGTTGAGAGAAATTTCACCCTTTAATAAGGATCATGTAATGAAAACAGCACAGGCTTGCAATTGTTAGGCTAGATGGGAAATGAAGGGAGACAAAAACATATGAGTATGAGAATGTATAATGAAAAAGTAATGGAACACTTCACAAATCCTCGAAATGTAGGTACCATAGAAGATGCAGATGCTATAGGACAGTTTGGTAGTCCTGTATGCGGAGATATGATGGAAATATCCCTTAAAATTGAAGATAATGTGATTGTTGATGCAAAGTTCAGAACCTTCGGATGCGGGTCTGCCATTGCATCATCAAGTGTTGCAACAGAGATGATTAAGGGTAAAACACTTGAGGAAGCCTTAGAGTTGACCAATCAGAACTTTGTAGATGAACTCGGCGGACTTCCCGGTGCTAAAATACACTGTTCAGTACTTTCTGAACAAGCCATAAAACTAGCTATTTATGAATATGCCAAAAAAAATAATTTAGAATTAGAAGGTTTAAAGGGCTTCAACCCCGACGAAGAATTTAACCATGACGATGAGGACGAGGATGAGGAATAACAGGGTAGTTTTAGGTTTAAGTGGCGGCGTAGACAGTACAGCCGCTACTTTATTGTTAAAAGAAAAAGGATATAATGTTACAGGCCTCTTTTTTGATGTGTTGGGAAATCAAGAAAAAGAGGCTGAAAAGGCAAAAAAGCTTGCAGAACAATTAGATATAGATTTTATCTACAAAGATGTTTCTTGTAATTTCAGCAATGAAGTTATCAGATATTTTTGCGAATCATATATCGAGGGACGCACACCTAACCCTTGTATTAAATGCAATCCACAGATAAAATTTAAGGTATTATTAGAGGCGGCAAATTCCGTAGACGCCTATTATATTTCCACAGGTCATTATGCAAATATAGTATATGATGAACAGTTTGATAGATATTTTATCCATAAAGGTCATTATATCAAAAAAGACCAATCATATATGCTTTACAGGTTAAACCAAGATATTCTAAGCCGGCTCTTATTACCCCTTGGAACTATAGAATCCAAGGATAGGGTAAGGGCAATCGTAAAACAAGAGGATTTGCCTAGTGCCGATGCCGAGGAAAGTCAAGAAATCTGCTTTGTCAAAGATGACAACTACATTCGAATAATAGAACAATCTGGCTATGAATCCAAGCCTGGTGACTTCCTTGATTTAGAAGGCAACGTAATAGGACGCCATAGGGGCATAATTTATTACACGATTGGGCAGAGAAAGGGTCTAGGCCAAACATTTGGAAAGCCTATGTATGTAGTCAAAATTGATCCTATTAATAATACTGTTACGCTGGGTGACAATGGGGATCTATTTAACAACGAAGTGTATGCTGAAGATGTCATTTTTACTCTTAATGATTCTAATAGCCTTCCTGCTGAATACGCTAATCTTAAAATACAGGCTAAGGTTAGATATACCGCTCAACCCTCCGATGCTTATTTACATCAGATTGATGAAGGAATTAGGGTTGAATTCATTGAACCCCAAAGAGCTCCGACTCCCGGACAATCAGTGGTATTTTATCAGGATGACAGGGTAATAGGAGGAGGTATTATCCGATCATAATGATTGCTCTTGAGGGACAAACAGGTGCACAATATCCGCACCTTATGCATATGTCGTGATTAACATATGTTAAGCCTATATCATTTATATATAGAGCATCGTTTGGACAGCGTTCTATGCACCTTCCACATCCTTCACAATCACCTTGCTCAATCCAAATTCTCTTATTTGAAAGGTCGGGTGTGTAGTTAGGATCTAAAGTGCCTTCGACCATTTCTATTATTCGATCAACTTCATCGCGACTGCCAAATCCTATCATCAGTGAATGTACTCCTTCAAGTGAAAAGACATATTCTAAGGCCTTTCTATAGTCCTTTGTAAGAATACCACCTCCAAATACCTTCATGGCAAAGACACCTTGCCCCTTGTCGGCTGACTTCTTTATTGCCTCTGCCATATCTTCTTTAGTTCCAAACCCTTGTCCTTTACGTATTCCCAGACTTTTAAAGTTAATAAGAGGGAATAATACATCAGCCTCTGGTGTTTCTGCAACAAGCTCTGCCACATCAACGTGATGGGTAGATACACCAATTGCTCTAATTAATCCTTTAGCTTTTGCTTCCTGGAGGCACTCCCAAGCGCCAAGTCGATCATTAAAATCTTCCTTGCTTCTTACTTCATGAAGTAGAAATATATCTATAAGGTCCCTGTCAAGTTCACGACGTGCTTCTTCGATCGCATATTCCATACCTCTATAATCAGAATCGAGACATTTGGAGACAATAACAGGGTCAAAGGATGTGCCTTTTAAAGCCTCCCTTATATACGAATAGGTTCGGTAATACTGGGCAGTATCTAAGAAGTTTATACCTCTTTCAAGTGCATTGCGAATAATTTCGGCTCCATCTTCAATTGGAAGGTTTAATTGAGTGCCGCCTATAGTAAGAACACCAAAACCTATAGGTGTAACCTCAATACCAGTATTACCAAGCTGTTTTTTATACATAAAAGCCCTCCTAAATCTGCATAATTACAAGTATATCTTAACATTAAATGGACAAAGAGACTACACATTTCAAGCGGTTCATGATATAATATCGAGAACATTCTTTAAGGAGAGACAACACTATGGAAAAAATCGGATTAAATAAATTAAGAAGCTTATTTCTGGATTTTTATAAAAGCAAAGGACACTATGCAAGAAAAAGCTATTCATTAATACCGCAAAAGGATAAGAGTCTTTTGATAATTAACTCTGGAATGGCACCTTTAAAACCTTATTTTGCCGGTATTGAGACTCCACCGAGCAAAAGGATGACAACATGCCAGAAGTGTATACGAACAGGAGACATCGACAATGTTGGACATACCTCAAGGCATGCCACATTTTTTGAAATGTTAGGGAGTTTCTCTTTTGGAGATTACTTTAAAGAAGAATCTATAGTCTGGGGCTGGGAATTCTTAATAGATGTTTTAAAAATGCCAAAAGAAAGACTATGGCCAAGTATTTATGAAGAAGACGACGAGGCCTATAAAATATGGAACGAGATAATAGGAGTTCCCGATGAGAAAATAGTGCGTTTAGGTAAAGAAGATAACTTTTGGGAAATTGGTATTGGACCATGCGGACCATGTTCAGAAATATATTATGACAGAGGAGAGGAATATGGGTGCGATAATCCTGATTGTAAGCCTGGGTGTGAGTGTGACCGTTTTGTTGAGTTTTGGAACCATGTTTTTACGCAATTTAACCGCGATAGCGAAGGTAATTATACACCTTTAAAACATAAGAATATCGACACTGGAATGGGTCTTGAACGCCTTGCTTGCATTATGCAAGGAGTGGATTCTATCTTTGATGTCGATACAATTAGATATATAAGGGATGATATTGTAAAATTATCAGGTGTTGAATACAAAGAGGGTAAAGCTGAAACCGATATTTCAATTCGCATAATTACCGACCATATCCGCTCTATAACCTTTATGGTTGCTGACGGTATATTACCAAGCAACGAGGGTAGGGGATATGTCCTAAGACGTCTGCTTCGCAGAGCAGCTAGACACGGTAGGTTGCTTGGAATCAATGAGGGTTTTTTGGCTGAGCTTTCAAATAAGGTGGTTGAAGTATCAGGTGAGGCATATCCTGAGCTTGTGGAAAGAAAAGACTATATCTACCGTATTCTTTCAATAGAAGAAGAAAAGTTCAGTAAAACTATCGATCAGGGAACCCATCTTTTAATTGAGCATATTAAAGAACTGGAAGAAAACAATCAAAAGGTCCTTTCAGGAGATAAGGTATTCCGCTTATATGACACTTACGGATTCCCCTTGGAGTTAACTCAGGAAATATTGAAAGAGCATGGCTGTGAGGCCGACGAAGAAGGCTTTAATAAATATATGGAAGAACAAAAGAATTTAGCCAGGTCAGCACGAAAATCAGAAGATGATGAAGGTTGGGCTGAAGATTCTATACTTTTGGACAGTGAAACTCCAACAGAATTCGTTGGCTATGATAGATTTGAATCAGTTGGTAAAGTACTGGGCATTATAAAAGATAAGAAAAATGTTGATTCAATTGATGAAGGAATCGCAAGAATATATTTAGATCAAACACCTTTTTATGCAGAAAGTGGTGGTCAAGCAAGCGATACAGGTATAATCTATAACGATAATTTTAAAGCTGAAGTAATGTCAGTTACTAATTTTAGAGATATTTATCTTCATAGGATTAGGGTAATTGAAGGCACTTTAAATATAAACGATACTGTTAATTCAGAGGTCTCGATAATTAAAAGAAATGAGACTGCTAGAAATCATACAGCAACACATTTGTTACACCAAACTTTAAAAGACCTAATTGGGCAGCACGTAGAGCAAGCAGGTTCCAGTGTGACAGAAAGTGGACTTAGATTCGATTTTACACACTTTGAACCGATAGATAAGAATAATATCTTAGAAATTGAAAAGGTGATAAATAAAAAAATATCAAGTTTCCTTCCTGTAAAAGTAGAGCAATTATCATATGAAGATGCTCTAAAAACAGGTGCCGTGGCTCAATTCGGTGAAAAATACGGTGATATTGTACGAGTGGTCTCAGTCGGAGATTACAGCTGTGAGCTGTGTGGAG
>JAAYSU010000231.1 GCA_012523915.1 Clostridiales bacterium | reverse complement strand
TTACTATATTGTGGCCCATGTCCATGATGAAATAATAATAGAAGCAAACATGGATGCATCTCTTTCACAGGTTTGTGAGGAGATGGCAAAAACACCTAGCTGGGCAAAGGGTTTATTATTAGGTGCAGATGGCTTTGAGTGTCTGTTTTATCAAAAAGATTAAATTAAATTTTATAAAAGCTCAACTTTCCCTTCCTCCTGTGGCTATTAAGTAGAGGCACTTACCTCTAAATAAAATCACAGGAGGTTTTTTTATGAAAGAACTGATACCTAAAGACAAATATGGTGTGTTTGCTGACACCAATGATACAGCAAGAGTAGATAGTCTTTTTGTAGCAGAGTTTTTTGAAAAACAACACAAACACGTCCTGCGGGATATATCTAGAATTACTGAGCCCAAATCTGGGCTGAGTGAAGAATTTATTAAAACTAATTTTAAAGCTGGTTTTTATAAGGATTCTACTGGAAGAAAGCTACCTTGTTATTTTATGACCAGAGATGGTTTCACTATGTTAGTGATGGGATACACAGGACCAAAAGCTATGAGATTCAAGGAAATCTACATCAGAAGATTTAATGAGATGGAGCAGTTTATCAAAACTCTTGTATCTGCTAGAAAAGAATTCCCCTTGCTTACAGATAATATCAAGCTACTTCATGAAAATCCAAAACCATATCATTTTAGTAATGAATGCGACATGTTAAATCGAATTGTAACAGGTATGTCTGCTAAACAATTTAGAATAGCCAACGGGATAGAAAAAGGAAAAAGTATCCGTCCATATCTATCAGAATCACAAATTAAGATGTTAGAAACATTACAAAAGGTAGATGTTGGACTTTTGGTAGCTGTTCCAGAATATCAGCAGCGAAAGCGTTATTTAGAGTGGTACAAAATGAAAATTGAAAACAGCGAGGAGGTTAACAAGGGTGACAAAAAAGATTAGTAAGTTTAATGCTGAGGGTTATCATGATCCCACTCCCCATGAAGCTTTAACAAATATTTCAAAGGAAGAAAAGAAATCTAAGTTTAGACCATTAGTATATATAGCTTCCCCTTTCTCAGGAGATATGAAAAGAAATGCGGAAAGGGCTAGAGGTTATTGTAGACTGGCAGTTTCTAAAGGCTATATTCCACTAGCACCGCATCTTCATTACCCTCAATTTATGGATGATGAGGACAAGGAAGAAAGAGAGCTGGGTCTGTTCTTCGGCCTTGTTCTCTTGGGAAAATGTAATGAAATGTGGGTCTTTAATAAAATTTCAGCTGGTGTAGCCAAGGAGATAGCTAAGGCAAAAAAGCGTGGTATGCCTATTAAATATTTCAACGATAGGTGCGAGGAGGTCGATGGTCTATGAAAATTGCTATAGGTAATAGTCGCATGGATAAAAAGTGGAAAAACAAAGATATTTCATGGACTGACTTCTGTGCCAGAGTAAAAACAACACAAAGAACAACTGAGACCGTTGAAGAGTATAGAAAAATGAAAAAAGGCATGCAGGATGATATTAAAGACGTGGGCGGTTTTGTTGGAGGATATTTAAAAGGAGGCAGACGGAAAAAAGGCAATGTCCTATGTCGGTCTATACTTACTCTTGATATGGATTATGGCACTCCTGATATTTGGGATCAGATTACTATGTTCTTTGATTTTAAATGCCTTGTTTATTCTACCCATAGACATACTCCAGAGAATCCAAGACTTAGACTTATTATTCCACTTTCCCGTGAAATAAGTGAAGAAGAATATGCAGCTGTGGGTAGGATGGTTGCAAAAGAAATAGGAATAGACCTCTTTGATGATACAACCTATGAAGCACATCGTCTTATGTATTGGCCTTCAACCTCTTCAAATGGAGAGTTTGTATTTAAAGAACAAGATGGAGATTTATTAAATCCAGATGACTTTCTTTCAAAATATATAGATTGGAGGGATACTTCAACTTGGCCAGTATCGAGTAGGCAATCTGAAATTGTAAAAAGAACTGTAAAAGAGCAAGCAGATCCTTTATTGAAAGAGGGTATTGTAGGAACCTTCTGTCGTGCTTATGGAATTCGTGATGCAATTAAGAAATTTCTAGATGCAGTTTATGAGCCATCTGCCTTAGAAGGACGCTATGACTATATTCCAGCGGATAGTAGTGCTGGAGTAATAATTTATGATGATAAATTTGCATATAGTCATCATGCTACAGATCCTGCTAGTGGTCTACT
>JAAYSU010000136.1 GCA_012523915.1 Clostridiales bacterium | reverse complement strand
GTTTCATTTTGTCAACAGCTTTTTTTCTTTTTTCGCTGCCTTTTTATACCCTCTTGTCTGCTCTTTCAAACGACAGCTTTATCAGAATAGCATCAACATCTATTTCTGTCAACACCTTTTTTACAAATTTCGATTATTTTTTATTTTAATCTTTTTCTATGTAATTTATTCTTCATATATATAATGATTGCGATTATGTTTAGCAGTCCGAAAAATAGATATACTCCAGATCCACCATAATACTGTACTATAATTCCGCCTGCCAGCTGACAGCATATTGTTCCGCAGTTTGACGATAAGGCTGTATATAATGGTAGAGCTAATGAAACCATAGACTGTCTAACTGTCTTCGTTATATACTTTACCATTTCTACGAGAAAAATTCCATTAACAAATCCTTGAATAAAAAAGGTAATAGTTAATAAAAATGGGTCTGGTTTGGTGCTGTACCATATAAAACGCATTGCCGAAACAATCATGGCTATCAATATCATTTTTTCTAGGGTGAATCTCTTACATATACTTTCAGACCACGCCATAAAAGGCATTTCACAAATTACCATAAGTAAAAGTGCAAAGCCCATACCCGTTACCGTCCCGCCCACATCCCTATAGAGAAAACCGAAATATGTATTGTGTGCCATAGTTGGACCTGAAATGAAAAATGCACTGGCTATTAATGCTACATACTGCTTGTTTCTAAACAGATCCCTGTAACAGCCTGATTTTGAAATCCTTAAAGCTTCTACTTCTTTGAAACTTTCCTGCCCTCGATTAACCCTTCTTAATAAGATGAAGATGAAGACTGCTGTCATAATTAAAAAAAATGAAAACATCGGGAAAATAGATACAAGGCCAATTCTATCTGCCATAAATCCTGCCACGCCAATTCCAAGAGCGAAGCCTACAGCTCCCCACTTCCTAGCTTTCCCGAAGGGATAATTGGCTACTATAGTTGTAGCATCAATCAAGGGGAATATAGGGTTTTCAAAAAAGAATATTACTATATACAATAATAAAAATACTAAAAACTGCTTAACAAGCATTAAACACAAGGCTAAACATGCGGTAATAATACAAAGAAACAAAATTAATTTCTTATTTCTATCCCTCTTATGGAATATGAATCCCCAGAATGAGTTCGATATGATCCCTATTGTAGTGGCAGAAGCCGTAACAGCGCCTATCTCCGCCCCTGAAAAACCGATCTGATCCAAATACTGACCTATCAAAGGAAACAGCACTCCAATTGCTGCAAAAGGGAATATGTATAATCCAGTAAACCTATCTATAAGATCTTTCATTCTTTTCTCCTATCAGGTTTCATCAAGACATTTTACCAAATATAAGAATAACTAGCAAAGGCTTTGCAAAGACTAAAAACAAAACAATCAGCAAAGGAAGTAAATATGTTAAATGTATTGTTTCGTACTTTTATAGTCTATATAGCTGTGTTATTTATAGTAAGGGTAATGGGAAAAGGTGAATTATCGAAACTGGATCCTTTTCAGATAGTTATACTTTTTATGATGGCAGAATTGGCTGCTTTACCAATTGAAACTCCTGAAATATCTATTATAGCTGGATTAACTGCCCTGCTTTCACTCCTCCTGTTGCAGGTTATCTTTTCCCTTCTATCCCTAAAGAGTCGTACCTTTAAGAATTTAGTTAATGGTAAAGCAAGTATAATAATCGAAAAAGGTAGGGTAAACATTCATGAAATGAAACGATTAAGGATGACTTTAGATGAATTAAGCCAGCAATTGAGATTAAAGAACTATCCTTCAATTAATGATATAGATTATGCAATAATAGAAGCCAATGGGGATATGAGCATTATCCCTAACCCTAACAAGAGTCCAGCATCAAGGGAAGATTTGAATATTTCATATAAAGAGAAAAAAATGCCCCTTATATTAATCGGCGATGGAATGCTATATCTAGACAACATGAATTATTTAAATATAAGTGAAAAAACCCTTAAAAAATTTATGTTAAAACAAGGCCTTAAGGACTATTCCCAAATATTTATCTGCTTCAGCGATGAGGATGGAAAATTACACATTTTACCCAAATCTGAAGCTAAGAAATTCAACAAAAAACAAGGATGGGAAATAGAATGAGAGCCTTATTCATATCTTTATTGTCTTTAACTATACTGGTAGTTTCCTGGAGCATCTTTTTAGTCTATGCAGGTAATGCAATCAACGATATGGTTGATATCCTAGAATATGAAACAATAGAAAAAATAAAAAATGAAAATTGGCAAAATGCCCAGAAATCATTTAAGCAGGTTATTGAAATATGGCAAAGTAAACGCAAAATTTACTCAGTCTTCTTTGACGCAAATTCTATAGGAGAAATAGAAGGCACAATTGCGAAAGCAAAAGCCTATATAAACAGCCAGGATCAAGGGTCTGCAGTAGCAGAAATAGCTCACTTACAGCAGCAATTTTCATTTCTTTTAGAAAATGAAAAAGTAACACTTGAAAACATATTTTAAGGATTGACCACGCTTCTTCACGATTCCGTTCGACATGCAAGTTGTATATGTTGATAATAGTTGACTATTGTTGGTTTTACATGATACTATATCCGCAACAACCAATATTATTAAACAGCTTCTATGAGCTAACGAAGGACGGAGGTTAGTTATGTTTGACAACAATAATTTAATTACTGCCCGCACCCTGGCGGATGAGTTAGACCTGTCCATCGAAACCATTTGGAGATACACGAGGGAAAAGCGGATTCCCTATATTGAATTAGGCAGTAAGCAATACCGTTACAGGCTTAGAGATGTAATAGAGGCCTTAGGTAACTCTCATGTTGTCAAGGAACAACCCCGGAACTACCGGACAGGAGAAGGTAAATTATATACTTATCAGGATTATCTGGAAATGCCTGATGAAGCTGGCTAACGCTATGAAATATTAAATGGAATACTTGTAAAAGAGCCGGCACCCAGTGTAATTCACCAAAGAGTTGTCGGCAGGCTTTATCAAGTGTTAAGTGATTTTTTTAGAGAATATGACTCAGAGGGCGAGGCATTTTTATCTCCCTTGGATGTCACATTTGAGGATATTACCGTAGTGCAACCTGACTTGTTGTACATCTCCGGCGATCAAGAAGAAATTGTCGAGCCAGTCCGAATTAATGGCGCTCCCACCTTGGCGGTAGAGGTAATATCTCCGTTAAGCAGGCGAAAGGACCGGTTGCAGAAGCTCCAGAT